>JAJUGF010000012.1 GCA_029268495.1 Gracilibacillus sp. | reverse complement strand
CAATGAGGAAGCAGCTGGAGAACTCTCTGGTGAAATTACTGTGTGGGCACACCCATATTCAGGAGATCCTGAAGGTGAAGAACAAATGTGGAATGAAATTGTAACTAGCTTTGAAGAAGAATATGGTGTAACAGTTAATTTTGAACAAATCCCTTGGGCGAACCGTGATCAAAAAATACTAACAGCATTAGCAGCTAATAACGGTCCAGATGTATTCTATGCTATTCCAGACCAAATGCCACAATATGCAGATGTTGGAATGTTGTTAGAATTAGATCCTTACTTAGAAGGGCATGATACAGAAAATTTTGTAGAGAGTTCGTTAGTATCCGTTACTTGGAAAGATAAATTTTATGGATTGCCTATTTTACAAGAAGCATATACGTTATTTTACAATACTAATATTATTGAAGCTATAGGTGAAGATCCAGAGAACTTACCTACATCTTGGGAAGAGTTTGAAGTTTGGGCGCAAAAAGCAGTAGATGCAGGATACTATGCAACTAGCTTCCAAGGTGGAGGATCTATGAATGGAACGCTATATCCATACTTATGGCAAGCAGGTGGAGAAGTTTTAACAGAAGATGGGGAAGTGAAGATTAATGAACCAGAAGCTGTAGAAGCATTTGAATTCATTAATAAAATGTATCAAGAATCATGGATTCCTAAAGATTCGATTACAGCAATGGCGCATAATGAACAATGGTTCAATAATGAAATGCTAGCAATCACAGGTTCAGGTAATACGTTAAGTCTATTTGAAAGTAATGGTTTCGAAGATTTTGTTATTGCGCCACCATTAACTAATAAAGAACAAGCAACTTATGGCACAACAGGAATGTTCGTTGCAGCATCAAATACAGATAATCCAGCAGCATCAGCAGAATTTATTAAACACGTAACAAGTGAAGAAAGTCAGCGAAGTTTTAATGCGTTAACAAAATATATCCCTACACGTGAAGCGGCAAAGGATATTTTTGATAACAATCCAAATTTAGCTCAAATCGCATCCTATACAGAATATGCCTTACCAGGTGTGATTCACCCTGTTGGTCGTGATATTATGCCATTAATTCAAGCAGAACTACAAGCGATGATGGAAGGTGCTAAGACACCTCAAGAAGCAGCGGATGCAGCAGCAGCGGCTATTGAAACTAAAGTAGCGCAATAATGTAATAAAAGGAAGTGGGCGTTATGCATGCATGCGTCCATTCCTTTTATATCAGTCTAAGCATTATTTATTGGAGAATTTAAGTATATCTATTCTAATTAATCTTTTGGGGGGATTTCTTTGACTGAATTGACAGCTAAAACGAAATTATCGATCGGTCAACGAATCAAACGGAATTGGCGAGAACACTCTATCGTATATTTATTTTTGATTCCTATATTGATTCATTTTTTGATTTTTCAAGTATTTCCATTCGCTTTTAGTTTAGTACTAACATTTATGGATTGGCGAGTAATTGGTGTATCTGAATTTGTTGGCTTTAAGCACTGGTTGAATTTCTTCTCTGATACATTAGCGCATAAGGCAATATGGAATACAGTATTATTTTCACTATACTATATTATTCCAACAATGGCATTAGGACTTACGCTAGCGTTAATTATTAATTCCGGTATCAAATTTTCTGGGTTCTTTAAAGGAATTTTCTTCTTACCAGTAGTTACATCGTTTGTTATTATTGCTGGGATATGGAGTTGGATATTCCAAGGAACAGACTCAGGGTTAGTAAATAGTATTCTTGGAATATTTGGGATAGAGCCACAATTATTCCTATCAAGTTCAAGTCAAGCATTAATGGTTTTAGCGGGCCTGAGTATATTAAAAGTTAGTGGTAGTACAATGATTTAT
Organism: Gracilibacillus sp.; assembly: GCA_029268495.1. Taxonomy (GTDB): domain Bacteria; phylum Bacillota; class Bacilli; order Bacillales; family Amphibacillaceae; genus Gracilibacillus; species Gracilibacillus marinus. The sequence goes on along the minus strand of JAJUGF010000012.1, from coordinate 18,592 downwards.
TATTTTGCAGGATTACAATCGATTCCATCGCAATTATATGAAGCGGCAAAGATTGATGGAGCGAATGCATTTCGTATTTTTTGGAAGATTACATTTCCTTTATTAAAACCAATCCATTTTTATGTATTAATTATTACAACAATTGGTTCGTTTCAAGTGTTTGACTCCACATACTTATTAACAGGTGGGGGGCCTAATTACTCCACAACGACAATTGTATTCTATTTATATCAACAAGGATTTACTTCATTAAATCTAAGTTATGCAGCGGTACTATCTTATATTTTATTCTTTATTATATTAGTGATTTCTTTAATACAAAGAAAGTATTTGGGACAGGATAGTTCTATTTATTAAGAAAGAAGAGGTGGAGACAGTGAAGAAAATCATCTCATATGTAGGTGTAATTATATTTGCAGCATGTTTCCTATTACCATTTATCATTATGATTTTTGGTTCTTTACGAGATATGCAATATGCATTGTTAAGTCCGACATATTGGTTCTCAGATAATTTAACTTTAGCTAATTACAAATATGTTTTAAATGATGGGATTTTTCTGCGATGGATTTTGAACTCGTTAATCATTACAGTAGTACCTGTGTTTAGTCAAATGTTCTTTTGTACCATTTTAGGATATATATTTGCGAAAAAACAATTTGCAGGTAGAGAAGCAATCTTTTGGGTGTTCATGGCAGTTATCATGATTCCTCAGCAATTATTAATAATTCCGAAGTACATTATGTTCTCTAATTTTGGATGGATTAATAGTTATGAAGCATTAATTGTTCCTGAGATTTGGGGAATTATGGGGGTATTTTTAATTAGACAATATTTACAAAATATACCTAATGATTTTGAAGAAGCAGCTAAAATTGATGGTGCTGGTGATTTTACTATTTTCATGAAAATAATTTTCCCACTTTCTGTTCCTGTTGTTGCTACAGTAGGTACATTCTCATTTATTGGTAATTGGAACGATCTATTTCAACCACTTATCTATATGACAAAGGAAGAAATGTTCCCAGTAACGGTTGGTCTTGCGTCTTTATTAGGTAAAGAAGGACACTTTGGGATTGAGATGGCAGGTTCTACACTTTCCTTTATTCCTACATTTCTCATATTCTTATTCTTCCAAAGATATTTTACGGAAGGTATACAGTTATCAGGGCTAAAATAATGATTAAGAAGAGAATAGGAATTATTGGTCTTGATACGTCTCATGTAAAGCATTTAGTCAATGCTCTTAAAGACAATGAAGAGTTACAAATAACGAATGTCTTTCCGCATTCCCAACAAGACTTTGAGTTCGCTTATCGAAAAATTACGGAAAACGTTCGTTATGTAAAGGAAAGTGGAGCAGTGCAAATGTGTAGTTCTATTCAACAAGTAGTAAATAGTAGTGATGTGATATGGATAGAATCAGCAGATGCTAGACTTCGATTAGAGCAATGTCAACAAGTAATACCTAGCAAAAAGCCAGTATATTTGAATAAACCACTCGCATTATCGTATCAAGAAGCATTAGAAATAAAGGATTTAGTATATGACTATCAAACACCATTTATGTGCGGATCTGCATTAAGATGGACAGAAGCAGTCAAAGTAGCAAGAAATATGGATGTGCAATCATTAGAGTGTTTTGGTCCGATAGAATTTCAACCAACACAACCAGGGTATTATTGGTACGGCATTCATTGTTTGGAGATGCTCCAAGCCATTGTAGACACAAAGCTAAATGTGATAGATCGATTGATTGAATCGACTAAGGATACAGTGATATTACAGGATATACATCAAAGGGTGCATCAATTGACTTTAAATAAAGGGAATGCATACGATTTTGGTATAAAGGTAATGGGTGAAGATCAAATGGAACTGTTGCAAGTTGACAAATTATATGATGGATGGATTCGGGAACTGTTGCAATTTTCATTAACAGGAATTGCTCCAATCACACTTGATGACAATTTAGAAGTAATCAAGTTAATTGAAGCAATTCATCAAACATCAAGAGAGTAATTCATCATCAATGAATGTTAATTGATAAATTCGCCGTGGACGTCCTTTATCTGAAAGCTTTTCTTCACCGACAATTCGTACTAAATCAGCATCCATCCATTTAAGTAATATGCGATTTGCGCTACGAACGGTTAGATGGAGTGTTTGTGCTAGTTCAGCTGCTGTATAATCAATTTTTTTGTGGCGAGATACTTTAGCCATGAGTTTAGCCATATAGCTAGCAGACATCCCAGCTTGTTCTGCCTTATCTAAAAATGCTTGATCTGTAATGGATAAATAATATTGTTCATAATTGTTCTCAGCAGATACTTCAACAGGGCCTAAAACACTCAAATCTTCACGCACAATGTAACAAACATTATGACCATTATCTATTGCTTGTTGTAGTGCAAGGTGTGCATTATTACCAGCGTCTACTGCTGAAATGCCGAATCCTACACCTATATGGATATGAACATTTTCTTGGTGTAGAAATGGTATATATTTGTAACCACGTGTTTCTCGTTCAAAAGTACCTCTTGTTGTGATAAGTAAAAAATTATTGGAATCAACGGATTGGATATAACTATCTAATTGCTGAGCAAAGTCTTTTAATACATGATGAATCGTGTGATCGATTTCTCCATCAGAGATATGAATAGAAATAAATATAAAAACAAGATGCGTTTCATTGTTCTGACGAGTGTTTGTGGATAACAAAGCTCGTTCTAACGTAACAATATAATCATTACGTGTAGGTTTTATTAAGTAAGTAGTGATGCGTTGTTGTTGAAGAAGCTCTGCAACTTCAGTCATACCAGTAACGGCAATCTTATTGTATTTGACATGCCAATCGACGATATCTTGTACACCACTATACTTGTCGCTATAAAAAAATTGTTCAGGTATAGATACGTGTAATTCATCTAGCACTTGTCGTATATAGGCCTCATTCACAGTATCAACAGAGATAGTATGAGGAATGTTCGTTTTAGTTGCGAGTAATACTGTTCGATATAGTCCGGTACCTGTAGGTGATACGACATGGACAGGTAAATGGAATTGTATATGTTGCTTCGCATGAATATATTGATACCATTCTAAAAATAGCAAAACATCAGAATAGCTAATTAGGTTCTTCAATGCAGGAATAATCTCTGATGAAGCAGTAATTTCTTGAAAAGATGGTTGAAAGCTAGGGAATGTTTTTAAGACTGGTTTCAAATCATCACATAAATGCTTTGGGCCTATAATACCGATAGAAATACGTGAATTTGATGCATGTGATAATGGATTCAATGTAATCACCTATTCCTTTTAAATAATCTATCTAAATTATTAGTAGATTATATGATTGATATACTAGCTATTTTTCAAAAGGCTATGTATTCAAATATCTTAATGATACATACTCTATTTGTCAATGATGATGCAACACATATTTACATAGTATATGAGGGGGAATGATTAATGAGAACAGTAGAAGAATTAGAAAATAAAATGACGCAGCCATCAGAAGCGTTAATAAATGATTTGCAAAAGATAGACGGAGATTTGTTAATCATCGGTGTAGGTGGGAAAATGGGACCTACTCTAGCAAAGTTAGCTAAAAGAGCATTTGATCAAATTGGTAAAAAGCAACGAGTCATTGGTGTATCACGATTTTCTAACAGTCTATTAAAAGATCAATTGAATCAAGCGGGTATTGAAACAATTGCATGTGATTTATTAGATGATCAAGCGATTCAACAACTTCCGAATGTGAAAAATGTTATGTATATGGCAGGAAATAAATTTGGTACAGTTGGGAATGAACATTTCACTTGGGTTATGAATGCATATATACCAGGTAGAGTTGCAGATAAATTTAGAGAGTCTAGAATTGTCGCATTTTCAACAGGAAATGTCTATCCATTAACTCCTATTTCAAAAAATGGATGTGACGAAACCACTCCAGTTAATCCAGTTGGAGAATACGCACAATCTTGCTTAGGAAGAGAAAGGGTTCTTACACATTTTTCACATAAATTTCAAACGGAAATGTTGATTTACCGATTAAATTACGCGATTGACTTAAGGTATGGGGTGCTTTTGGAAATTGCCCAACAAGTATATAATGATCAACCTGTAGATATAAGTATGGGAAATGTAAATGTCATTTGGCAAGGTGATGCGAATGAATACGCATTACGAGCATTGTTACATGTAGATTCCCCACCAAAAATTTTAAATGTGACAGGGCCAGAAACATTGTCGGTAAGATGGTTAGCAGAAGAATTTGGAAAGAAGTTTAATAAACATCCTCAATTAGTTGGAGTGGAAGGAGAAGAAGCATTGTTGAATAACGCTTCAGAATCTCATCGGTTGTTCGGATATCCTAAAGTTACTGTCAGAGAAATGATTGATTTAATAGCAACTTGGGTGCAAGAAGATGGGGACACATGGAATAAGCCGACTCATTTTCAAGAAAAGAAAGGAGCTTATTAAAATGATTTCAGATCAAATTAAAGAAAAGTTAATGAAAGGAACAGTTATTCCAGCACATCCATTAGCATTAAATGAAGACAAAACCTTAGATGAAATTGGGCAACGAATGTTAACAAATTACTATATAGATGCTGGGGCAGGTGGTATTGCAGTAGGAGTTCATACAACTCAATTTGAAATTCGTGATGCGAAATTTCAATTATATGAACGCGTATTACTTCTTGCAATGGAAGAAATCAAAAAAAATAATGTGGAAGATACATTTATAAAAATTGCAGGAATTGCAGGTGATACAAATCAAGCGATGGAAGAGGCGAAGATAGCTAAAGATTTAGGTTATGATTTAGGGCTATTGAGCATGGGCGGATTGCAACAATTATCAGAAGTAGAAATCTTGGAGCATGTGAGAACAATTGCTAAAGTAATACCAGTATTCGGCTTTTATTTACAACCTGCTGTTGGGGGACGTGTATTCTCGTATGCTTTTTGGGAAGCATTTGCTGCAATAGATCATGTGCATGGGATAAAAATAGCTCCATTTAATCGTTATCAGACATTAGATGTCGTGAGAGCGGTCGCAAATAGTCATAGAAGTGATTATATCGCATTATATACGGGAAATGATGACAATATTATTGTTGATTTACTAACACCTTACCGTGTGAACAAGAAGGATGGGGTGGTTGAAAAGCGGATAGTCGGCGGCTTGTTAGGGCATTGGTCTGTATGGACGAAATCAGTAGTGGAACTATTTGATAAGATACAATCCGCACGTCTTAATAAACAAATTGATCAAGAATGGCTCACGATATCTCAACAAATCACGGACGCGAATGCTGCTTTCTTTGATGCTGCGAATCAATTTAGAGGAAGCATAGCAGGTATTAACGAAGTACTTAGACGACAAGGTCTATTAAAAGGTAATTGGTGCTTAATGGATCACGAAAAATTAAGTGAAGGTCAATTAGAAGAAATGAATCGAGTATATCAAGATTATCCTCAATTGAACGATGATGAGTTCATTCGTATGAATCTAGCAAAATGGAAGAAAAGGAGTGAGAATCATTGAAGAAAATCGTCGCGATGAATGGTGAAGTAGCTTTGCAAGAGACAGATGATCCAAACGTGAAAGAAGGATATTTATTAATAAAAACATTATATTCTGCTATATCACCAGGTACGGAAAAACTCGTTATACGAAGCAGTAAATCCACTCCAATTGATTTAGGATATAGCGCGATGGGGATAGTGGAAGAAGTAGGAAATGGAATCTCACATTTTGCGAAAGGAGATATGGTCGCGTGTTACGGAGCACCATATGTTGGTCATCGCACGAAGTTACTTGTTCCTGTTACGATGTGTGCGCGCATACCAGAATCAGTTTCTTATCAAGAAGCAGCATTAGGTGGAATTGGAGCGATTGCCATACACGCATTACGCACAGGAAAGTTGCAGTTTGGAGAGACTATTGCAGTTGTAGGTTTGGGACCGTTAGGAAAATTAATTGCAATGATAGGAGAAGCTGCTGGATATGAAGTGATTGGCTGTGATATTGATAGGAATCGAGTCGATCAATTACTAGAACACCGTATTCTAGCAACTACATCGATTGAGGAAATGCACACACAGTTACAAGTCATGACAGATGGAAATGGCGCGGATGCTGTATTTCTTTGTTTAGGTGGAAAGCAATCTCCACTCACTGCTCATAGCCTTGAATGGATTCGTGATCGAGGGAAGATAGTCATTGTAGGTGATGTAGAACCCCATTTTCCTAGAACATTAATGTTTCAAAAAGAAGCAGAAATACTTATTTCTAGAGCAGGTGGGCCAGGTCGTTACGATGACACATATGAAAAAAAGGCGATTGATTATCCATACGGATATGTACGATGGACAGAAGGAAGAAATGTAAAAGCATATTTGAGATTAGTAGAAAAGGGAAAATTAAATATGTCTTCTTTTACAAAAGAAATCAGAGCATTCCATGATGTGCAAGCAACGTTTCAAGATGTATTTCAAGCGAGTGATGTGTTGACATACATTATTGACTATACAAAATAAAGGAGAGAATAGAAATGAAGGTAAAAGTAGGGATTATCGGATTAGGTTCTATTTCAGATTTCCACTTACAATCATACGCACAGGATAGTAGGGTAGAAATTGTTGCATTGGCAGATATGAATAAACAAAGATTATATGAAAAGGGAAAACAATATCAAGTGCAACATTTGTATGAGAATTTTGATGAATTATTTGCAGACGATGAAGTGGAAGCAGTGAGTATTTGTACATGGAATAATACGCATGCTGAATTTGCTATAAAGGCGTTGGAAGCAGGTAAACATGTCTTAGTAGAGAAGCCATTGTCTATTACAGTGGAAGAGGCTAGAGCTGTAGAAGCTGCAAAAAATAAAACAGGGAAAATTGTGCAAGTAGGTTTTGTCAGAAGACATGCAGATAATGTGAAATGGTTGAAAAACTATATTGAACAAGATGGTGTGGGACAAATCTATTATGCTAAAGCGAGTTGTCTAAGAAGATTAGGTAATCCCGGTGGATGGTTTAGTGATAAAACACGTTCTGGAGGAGGTCCTTTAATAGATTTAGGTGTACATATGATTGATATATGCTGGTATTTAATGGGGCGACCTAAGCCTATAAGTGTTGTTGGTAATACGTATCATAGCTTAGGTAATCGAAGTAATATTAAGAATCTATCTTTCTATAAAGCGGCAGATTATGATCCGACAATCAATACTGTAGAAGACCTTGCAAATGTGCTTGTGAAGTTTGAGAATGGGGCGTCTTTATATGTAGATGTGAGTTTTACTTTACATGCAAAAGAAGATGAATTACGTTGTCAATTATTCGGTAACAAAGGTGGAATTGATTTGGAACCACAGATGCAAATTATGTCTGAAATAAATGACATGATTGTAAACATCGACCCACAAATTGACCATAAAGGGTTTCATTTTGAACAAGCATTTCAAAATGAAGTTTCTCACTTTATTGATCAAATTATTGACGGGGTGGCAAGCATTGCACCAGTAGAAGATGGTGTGGAAGTAATGAAAATATTGAATGCGGTGTATCAATCTGCAGAAACAGGTAAAGAGGTGCAAATTTGATGAATGTAGATGTAATGATAATCGGAGGCGGATTAGGTGGAGTTGCTGCAGCGATTAGTGCTTGTGAAAAAGGGTTGCGAGTATGCATTTCAGAACCGACGGATTGGATTGGAGGTCAGGTTACCTCTCAAGGTGTGCCACCAGATGAACACAAATGGATAGAAGCATATGGTAGAACAAAACGTTACCATAACTATCGAGAGAAGGTACGTTCCATATATACGGAGATATTAGAAGTGACAACAGATCAACAACCATTCAATCCAGGTAACGGTCTAGTTAGTGCTATCTGTCATGATCCTAGAGTATCCGTTCAAGCATTAAATGAAATGGTATTGCCATATTATTTAACAGGCTTATTAACAATTTTGCGTCGAACAGATTTAGTAGAAGTAGACAGACAAGATAGAAGAATAAATAGAGTAATGGTGAAACACAAGGATTCTAGTAAGATAACAGAGATTGTTGCTGCGTATGTCATTGATGCAAGTGAAACGGGAGAATTATTACCTTTAGCAAATATGCATTATATTGTAGGTGCAGAAGCAAGAAAAGACACTGGGGAAATGCATGCATTAGAGGATGCTAATCCAAAAGATATTCAAGCATTTACTTATGTATTAGGTATGGAATATCGAGAAGGAGAAAATCATACGATAGCAAAACCTGAAATGTATGAATTTTGGAAAGAATTTAAACCAGATTTTTGGCCAGATAATTATTTGAGTTTTTACGCACCACATCCACATACGAGAGAAAAAAGAAAGTATACACTCTTTCAAGAAAAAGAAGGGTTCCCTCTTTGGAATTACCGAAGAATTTATGACAAGGCATCTTTTTCGAACAAATGGGGTGCAGGTGATATAACATTAATGAATTGGCCAATGAATGATTATTTTTTAGGGAATGTGTATGAAGTAAGTGATCAAGAGCGTGCTAAGCATGAATATCAAGCGAAACAACTAAGTTTATCCCTACTTTATTGGATGCAAACAGAGTTGGAAAGACCTGATGGTGGTAGAGGCTATCCAGAATTGATGTTAAGAAAAGATATTTTTGAAACGGAAGATGGATTAGCGAAATACCCTTATATTAGGGAATCTAGACGAATCATGGCAGAGTATACCATTACAGAAAGCGATGTGTCCCCTCATTCTCAGCAATCCAAAACAGGTGTGAAATATAAAGACAGTGTTGGAATTGGGTCTTATAGTATAGATTTACACCCAAGTATTGGTGGTCGTAATTACTTAGATATCCCTGCACTCCCGTTTCATATACCTTTAGGGGCACTGATACCAAAAGAAATGGATAATGTTCTAGCAGGTAGCAAAAATATTGGTACAACACATATTACGAACGGATGTTACCGATTACATCCTGTGGAGTGGAATATAGGAGAATCAGCAGGAGAATTAGTTGCCTTCTGTTTAAAACATGATAAAACACCGAGAGAAGTTAGAGAGGATATGCAGTTATTGCGTGCTTTTCAGGAACAATTAGTACAAGTAGGTATAGAAATCGAATGGCCAGCTGATTTTTATAAGTAGAAGGAGGACGGTAAAATGAAAATAAGTGTGAGTATGTATAGTTTAGCTAGTACTATTCAAAAGGAAAATTGGTCAATACTAGATTTTATTCAATTTGCAAAAAAGAATCACTTTGATGGGATAGAATTATTAGATTTTTATTGGACAGATATCAAAAAAGAACTGCCTGAGGCAATTCATGCAATTAAGGAAACTAACCTCATTGTTTCAGCATATGATGTGTCCAATGATTTCGTTAAAGCATCGGAAAAAGAACGTAATAAAGAGGTTCAAAAAGTAATAGAAGGGATTTATACTGCAAAGCAATTAGGGACGAATATTGTAAGAACTTTCTGTGGAGATATAAAAGATGGTTTAACTTTTGAAGATGGTCAAGAATGGATAATTGAAGGATTAAGGCAAGCGGCAAAGGTTGCAAGTGAAGAGAAGGTATATTTAGCGATTGAAAATCATGGATTGCTTGCAGGGCGTAGTGAACAAGTAGAAGCAATTATTCAAGCTGTCGACAGTCCTTATGTTGTGTCAACATTTGATGCAGGAAACTTCTTACTCGTACATGAATCTCCAACACACGCATTTGATCATTTAGCACAATATATTAAACATGTTCATTTTAAAGATTTCCGTGAGAAGGAAGCACAAGATACAGTACGTGGTTTCCAATCAACAGAAGGTGTCGAGTTAATTGGAGTCGTACCAGGGGATGGACAGGTTGCATTGAATCAAATTATATCAAAATTAAAAGAAATGAGATATGATGGCTTTTTGTCAATAGAATATGAAGGGTTCGATGATGCCAAGGCTGCTAATATAAAAGCGAAAGATAGATTGCGTCATTTAATTAGTGATGGTGAGCAATTATGAAGACAGTAATCATTCCAAATTATATTCCGCATCAGGGAATAAAGAAAGAGTTAGCAGAATTTGGAAAGGTGATTCCAGCAGAATATGCATCTATAGATTCTCTATCAAGTAAAGATTTAATTTATAATCCACTTTCTTGCTTCCCTGTCTATAAGAAGATAATGGAAAAGAGAAAGGATACTGGTATTTTTAGGATGAGACGTATTTTTCCTCGTGTAGAAGAAGATAAATTAGTCGTGTCTATGGATATCTATGAATTATCTAAACACTTTGGGGAAATCGAAAAAATTTCTTATAAGAATCATAAGAAACATAGTACAGTACATCTTTTATTTCATACCGGAATCATGTCACAAATGGACTATAGCTTCGGTTATCCTTTTCACTTAGAGTTGGAATGGAATGGAATACAATCACTTATGCAGTATGATGTATCTCTTCATCGGTCCTTCAAAAATGAAAATAAAGTGATAGAAGCGTATGGTTTGAATCAAGAGGATATATTGAGAAGTGCATACAGTGGGGAAGAAGTAAGGCAGATGTTGGAGGTGCTTCCATGAAAATTGGCATGATGAGTTTTGCACATATGCATGCGTATTCTTATGTTCAAGCGTTAGAAAAACTAGAAAATGTAACAATCACAGCAATTTTTGATGATGAAGAAAAACGTCAAGCGGATTTGCAAGATAGGTATGGAGTTTCTGTTGATACAACCTATGAAGCATTTTTTGAAAAGGTATTCGATGCTGTCATTATTTGTTCTGAGAATACTCGACATCGTGAAATGGTGGAACAAGCAGCAAAACATAAAAAACATATCCTGTGTGAGAAACCACTTGCTACAACGATAGAAGATTGTCTAGCAATGATTGAATGTTGTCGGGAACATGATGTTATACTTCAAACGGCATTCCCTGTTCGCTACTGCAAACCAATACAAGAATTGAAGAAAAAGATCGATGACGGAGAATTAGGTGAGATTATTGCATTTCGTACAACAAATAGAGGTCAAAATCCTGGTGGTTGGTTCATAGAGAAAGAGAAATCCGGTGGTGGCGCGGTATTAGATCATACGGTTCATATGGTGGATATTATGAGGTGGTTAATTAATAGTGAAGTGAAAACAGTAGATGCCTATATTTCAACAATGTATAACGATATTGAAATCGATGATGCTGGAATCTTGCAATTAGAATTTGAGAATGGTGTCATTGCTTCACATGATGCGAGCTGGTCTAGGTTTCCTAATTATCCAACGTGGGGTGATGTAACGATTGAAGCAATAGGAACTAAAAAGACAGTCATAGTTGATGCAATGTTAGAACATATTCATACGTATTTTAAATATGGAGAAACCCCATCAGAATTTGACTTTGTGGGACAGGATATGGATGAAGGATTGATTACAGACTTTATCCATATCATTCAAGAGCATAAAAAACCCTCTATAACTGGTGAAGATGGATTACGTGCAGTAGAAGTAGCCCTTCTAGCATACCAAGTTGCAAAATAAATATATGTAGCTAAATCACCTATGAGTGATTTAGCTACATATAGAATGTTTGATAGATAGGTACAAACTAAAATGGAGAAATTAACCTTTTTTTATAATAAAAAAGTAACTATTTTCATAATAACGCCTCATTGTTTATTTGAGGAGGTGATTGATGTAAGCGTTATCATTCATAATTCAAGTTGATGGAAGAGAATGTACGCTGAAAAATTTAATAGATGGTGAAGTGATCATCATTCAGGAGAGGGAGAGAAGATTTGGGTCAAATAACGAGAAAGAATAAGCTAATTGGATTAAGCATTATTTTCATTTATTTTTTATTGGCTGGATCATTGAAACTCGATGCAGAAGGTATACCTGAATATTTCTCTGAGCCAGAGAATCTAGGGGAATTTGTCACTAATGCAGGTACATTAGATAGCGCATATGGAGTAGAGGATGGGAAAGAAGTATTATATACAACAGTAACTGGAAACCCAGCATTATTCTATGTGATAGATTTGCACACAAATGAAAAGTTACAAGAAATTCCACTTGAAGGTGGCGGAATGACATGGGGACATGTTGTAGATGCAAATGGGCTTGTATATATCGCGAGTGGAAAACACCTATTTGTCTATGATCCAACTACAAAAGAAGTGACGAACTTAGGTAATCCAACAGGTAGTACAACATTATTTGGTTTAGTTGTGGATGAGAACAATGTTGTATATGGTGGAACATATCCAACAGGCCAAGTTTTTAAATACGATCCTGAGGTTGGAGAGATTGAATTATATGAAGCCTTTCATTCTAGTCGTCAATATGTACAAGATGTTGCATATTATAATGGCATAGTGTATGCAGGAACTGCTTCTAATGGAGGACTATATCGATTAAATCCAGATGATGGATCACGTGAGTATATTCCTTTTCCAGAGGAGACAGGCTATACGGAAAGCGAAGCACCAGGTATCTTTCGAATGATGTCTGTCAATGAATTATTATTTATTCATATGTCATCAGATCCTAACGTTGGCCTTATTTATGATATGAAAAACGGTGAATGGGTAGAAGTTATTCAGAATTATAGAAGTATGTATGTAACACCAGAATTAGATGGGAAAGTGTATTATATCGCAAATAATCATTTTGTTGCATTTGATTTAGCGACAAAAGTTTCTACTCCTACTAATGTAGAATATAGCTTGTATTTTCGACATGGTAAGTGGATTGAAGTAGAAGGAGATCCAGAGTTACCGAATAAAACATTAGCTACAATTGCAAGTGGTAGTGTAAAGCTAATTAATTTGGAGACAGGTGTAATAAAAGACCGTGTACCTGTTGTGAAAGGAACGCCTATTTCTGTTCAAGCGATGGAATTTGGGCCAGATGGTTTATTATATATGGGTGGATACCACGGTTCTTCTGGTACAAGATATAATATAGAAACAGGTGAAACAGAGGTTTTCAGTATTGGTCAAACAGAAGGTATGACTCCTTATCAAGATAAAATGATGTTTGGAGTATATGCGGGAGCACAAATATATGCACTCGATACTACACAACCAATCAGTGATAATAACCCAACGAAAGTGCATGACATTGAAGATGAACAAGATCGACCATTTGCTATGACGAGTGGAGATGGGTATTTGTTTGCGGGTACCATTTCAAAATTAGGTACGTATGGTGGCGCAATTTCAATCTTTGATGGAAAGAACTGGGAAACGCATCGTAATGTCGTAGAAGATCAAAGTATTATGGGACTTGCGTATGTAGATGGCAAATTATATGGATCGACTACAATATGGAATGGATTAGGTATTGAACCGACACAAACAGCAGCCAAAATATTTGTATGGGATGTCGAGTCAGGTGAAAAAATTACTGAATTTATACCAGATATTACATTAGCAGACGGACAGAAGGCAAAAGCGATAGGTAGTTTATCGGTAGGTCCTGATGGAAATATATGGGGAGCTGCGTATGGCACGATATTCGCAATGGATCCGAACACATATGAAATTGTAAAACAAAAGGAAATTGTTTCGACAGATTGGAATTTCTCACATGCATGGAGTCCGGTTAAATTGAGGTGGGACGGTACCACGCTATATACAACATTAGGAAGTCAAATTGTTGTAATAGACACAGAGACAATGGAACATCAAGCTTTCCCAGGAACAAAAACAAATTTAATGGTATTGGGGAGTGATGGAAATATATATTATTCTGAAGCTTCGATGTTAAAACGTATTAAAGTAATTGATGATGTAAATGCACCTGTACAAACATATTTAACAGTAAAGAATGCGGATTTTGAAATGGACACAGTTGATGGGAATATACCGGGTTGGCAACCTATGATACAACAAGAACATACATCTATTTCTATATCTGAAGATGTAGCAAATTCAGGAAGTCAAAGTCTTCATATAGTAGATGCAACAACTACAGGGTATGCGATGCTAGAATCCGATTTAATTGAAGTGGTTCCAAATCAAGAATATAAAGTCGGCGTAAATTATTATTTAGCAGATCCTCCAGTAAATCCTGCAGGTGGTCATTTTTCATCTAATAGATCTATTTTACAAGTTAGGTACTATGATGAAAATGAACAATTAATCTCTTACTCTACAGGATTAGGTGTTGGGTTAGAAGGCCAACTTGGAAGATGGCATTCAGGCGAACTTGCCATCACACCAATTGAAAATGCAAAATATATGCGCATTCAACTTGGGGGTAGTATTAAATGGGTATCTAATGTGTACTATGATGATTTGTATGTTTCGACAAATCAGGCACCAGAGGTACTTGAAGTAAATGCGATTCCTTCATTAACGGTGAGCTACGGAACAAAGATAGAGGATATTCCATTACCTAATTCAGTAGGTGTGAAATTATCTAATAATAATCAAATGGATCTTATGGTAAATTGGAAATTAGAAAATAGTGATTATAATAGTGAATTGCCTGGAACCTATAATTTTGTAGGTACACTTCAAATGCCTGAGGGTGTACAAAACAGTAATGCATTAGAAGCGAGTATAGAAATTATCGTAACAGAGAAAGCATTTGGGCAATTTAAAAATTATTACTCAATTAAAAATGCTGATTTTGAGGAAGCAATTGTAGATGGTGTGATTCCAGGTTGGAACATTTTGAATCAAAATGAGCATACAGAATTAATTGTTTCAGAAGAACAATCTAAATCAGGCGTGTATAGTTTAAATTTACGTGATGCATCAACAACTGGATACGCAGTGTTAGAATCTGAAATGATTTCAGTTGAAAGTAGCAAAAAATATGTAGCTGGAGCAAATTATTATTTAGGTGAACCTTTAATTAATCCAGAGACTGGTACCCCATTTTCGTCGAGTAGAACACTTTTCCAAGTTCGCTTTTATGATGAAAATAAACAGTTTATTAATGTTACACGTGGCTTAGGTATTATTTTTGATGGTAAACTAGGTGAATGGCGTACTGGGGAATTTGCAGTGACTCCACCAGAATCTGCTGCATACATGGTATTACACTTAGCTAGTAATAATGCATATGTATCCAATGCATTTTATGATGATGTATTTGTATACTCATTAGAAAATACAGAAGTTGTAGAAGTAGAGACATTATCTCCACTTCAAGTAAAGTATGGTACAGATGTAAAAAATTTAGATTTACCACAAGAAGTAGAGATTGTCTTAAATGATGAGTCATATCGCTTAACAGTGCCTGTCGATTGGAGTGAAGCGCTATCCCAATTTGACGGAATGGTTGCTGGCACATATACCTTAAATGGTTCCATGCAATTACCAGAAGGAATCAACAATCGTGAAGCACTACTCCCAAGTATAAAAGTGCAAGTATTGGAGCAAGAACAACCACCTGTAGAAGAACCAGGTGACGATACAGGCGAGACACCAGGAGAAGAGCCAGGTGATGATGCAGAAGAGACACCAGGAGAAGAGCCAGGTGACGATACAGGCGAGACACCAGGAGAAGAACCAGGTGACGATATAGGCGAGACACCAGGAGAAGAGCTAGGTGATGATGCAGAAGAGACACCGGGAGAAAATACACAACAAGATCAAGATAATGTGATAATAGTACCTGAATCAGAAGCGGATACAATCGAATTAAGCACGAATCAATTAAATCGTGTGAAAATGAACGGTACAATCACGATCGATTTAACTGATTTTAATACAAAGAAAGTAAATGTGGTATTGTCACAAGAACAAGTTTCTATGTTGAAAAATAGAAATGTTTCCATATTAATCTTAAAATCCGATATGAATGTAACCATTCCAGTGTCGAACATGAATGGGACAGAAAATGTGACAATAGCAATTGAAAAATATCCAGATCAAGAAGGTACTGTTTCGTCAGTCTATAATTTAACAATCAAACAGGGAGACAAAATTTTAGACACTTTTAAAGAAGCGGTTAAGATAGCTTTCCAATTGGATATATCAAAAATTAATAATAAAGATACCGTTCAACTTTATTATTATGATGAAGAAAATGAAAAGTGGCTTTCAATTGGTGGAGAGGTATCTGATACGATAATTACAGCAAATACAGATCATTTTACTATATTTGCAGCAATGGAAGAGAAGGAAGAAGAGAGCATCAATAGTGAAGAAGTTGAAAAAGAAAATCATTCATTACCAAATACAGCAACGAATACCTATACATTATTTTTGATTGGTAGTATGTTGTTAGTAATCGGATATATCAGCTTTTTAGCAGTAAGAAGAAAAATGTAATATATAAGAAAGAGTTCCGGTGACATTAGGAACTCTTTCTTTAATCTATTTATTAGGGTAAAGGGTGGATTGCATTGAGAACATACAAAATCATTACTTTTGGTGACAGTAACACACAAGGTGAAGAACTCCATGAAAAAAATTGGGTTAATCTTTTACAAAAGTATAATCAACACCATTTTCTTAACAAAGGTATAAATGGAAATACAACGAATGATGCCTGTATAAGATTAAAAGCAGATGTCCTTATTCACCAACCGGATATTGTGTTCATAATGTTTGGAACGAATGATGCCACAATTAGTATAGAAGACGATAAGCCATTTGTACCTTTAGACCAATTTAGGAAAAATGTTCTGAAAATAATAGACAAAATTTGCGCTATTCATGCAATACCTGTCTTGATGACAGTAATACCTGTTATAGAAGGTGATGGTTCAGATGGGTATTATTTAACGCGACACAAGAGCAAACAATTGCAAATAGAATCGCCTCGATATCGTATAAACCAATATAATGATATAACAAGGGAAATTGCCAAGAATAATGACTATTTATTAATTGATATTTGGAATGAATGTATAGCGCTTGCAGGTGGAGAGTCCGATTTGCTTTTGAAAAATTCAGGGTTGATTGATGTGTCAGGAACGCATCTTACAGAAAAAGGAGCTTCTTTCATCGCTCAATTAATAAGTAAGGAGTTAGAAAGAATCATCTAATTATAAAAAAAGGAAGGGAGTTGCTATCACAGCGACTCCCTTCCAAACTATACACTTTTAAATAGAGAGGAGCTAGCGTTATGGAACAAACATGGATTGCACTCGCACTCATCACGGATGTCGGGTTTCCTGTTGCTGTAACTTTTTATTTGTTACACCGTGTGGAAACAAAGCTCGACACATTAATTGAGTCCATTCTCGAGTTACCAGAGAAAATGCAAGCAAATTAGTAACGTTAGGGTTATCCTGCTTCGGAGGGATAACCCTAACTGTTTTTGGAAGAAGGTCAGAGCGATGGCGTCTGCATAGAGCACAATGAACCTATGCATGGATTAACACATAATAGGGAGAATTGGGTCACTTACCTTAAACATTCGCTTCAAATGTTTGACAGTCTGTTTCCTTTTCATTAGCAGCGCTTTTTCCAGTATGACTCACAACGTAAATAATATCTGCATGACATCTGTTTCCAGACATCCAGTACTTACAGTTGTTTACTTCACACTTTACATCCTTTGCCATCATCTACACCTCCTACACGAATTAGTATAGCCACTATATCCGATAATATAATTAGAAATTTATTCCTTTTTAAAAATGAGTTCAACAATAAATCCAATAATCAATAATCCAACAACAACGAAGAATGTCTTCAATCCGACCATTGGAATCACAATTAACAAGATTGGAATAAATAGAAGAAAGCCAATTATAAAAATAAATACAAAGGAAAAAGTAGTGCGCAAAGTGACATTCCTCCTTTTTACATTCAATATATGACAATCGCCCAGTTTGGTGTATTTGAATAGATGTACATAATCTTCTATAATTAAAGAGATAATAAAAGGGAGGCACAATTATGAACACAAGAAAAGCAGATTATCCAATCGACGAAATATTTCTAAATAGATGGTCACCACGAGCATTCAAAAAAGAAGTGATTAAAGAAGAACTATTAATGAGCATACTAGAAGCAGCACGCTGGGCACCATCTGGCAGCAACAAACAACCATGGCGCTTCATCTTAGCAACAACAGAAGAAGACAAAGCAACATTTGATCAATTCATCATGGATGGCAACCTCGCGTGGTGTCGCAATGCACCAGTATATGCACTACTCATATCAGATACAGAAGCAAGTCCATCACATAAATTCGATGCAGGAGCGGCATGGGGATACCTCGCACTCCAAGCACACAAAAACGGCCTAGCAACACATGCAATGGGCGGCATCTACAAAGATAAGGCAAAAGAAATCCTACATATCCCAGAACAATACGAAGTCCAAATCTGTATTGCAATTGGTTATCAAGATGATAAAAATACATTAGATGAAATACTAAGAGAACGTGAAACACCATCTGGGCGTAATAGCTTAGATAGTATGGTGATGTATGGGAAGTTTGAGTGAGATTTTGGTGAGTTAGGGGATTTTGTGGGACGCAGGGAATCTGAGAGCGACGCAGGGATAAAGTGTGAGACGCAGGGAATCTGAGAGCGACGCAGGGATAAAGTGTGAGACGCCGGGAATCCTGGAGCGACGCAGGGATAAAATGCGAGACGCCGGGAATCT
>JAJUGF010000011.1 GCA_029268495.1 Gracilibacillus sp. | reverse complement strand
GTTCTACAGTACTCGGTGCTAGTTCTCCTGAACAATTAAAAGAAAATATTCAAGCATATGAGCAACATTTTTCGAAAGAACAGCTAACGGAAGCTGCTTCTATTACGAAACAATCCATTTATACTCAACACCGTGAATAAATGAAGATTTAAAACGGTTATCCTCAACATATGAGTAGTATTATCTTTGACCGGTTTCTTTAAAAAATAAAATAAAGTTGCACACATATCTAATTATCAATATCAAATAAATATGTGTGCAACTTTTTATTTATTAGAAGAAAATAAAATAAACTCTTTCAGCTAACTTAGGGAGGTTACATAAGAACGTTCGTCTTATTTATATTCAGACACTTATTACTTTTTAGAAAATTGCTTCTTAAGTAGTTTTTCCATTGTGTTTGGCGCTAATTGATAACAGATTGCTCCAAATTGCATCCATTGCGGCAAATTAATTTCTCTTTTACGCGTAAATAAAGATCCTACTATTTTTTTGGCAAGTTTATCTGGATCCAGCATATATTTTTCAATATTACGTGAATAATTACCTGTTGGATCGGCATGCTCAAAGAATTCTGTTTTTACAGGTCCGATGTTAACAGAGGTGACATATACATTATCTTCGATTAACTCTAGTCTTAGAGCATTACTAAAACTAATGACAGCGGCTTTTGTTGCACTATACACTGCTGACTTAGGTGTTGCAAGTTTGCCTGCTTGGGAACCGATATTAACAATATGTGCATTAGGTTGCTTTTTAAGTATTGGTAAAAGGGTATATGTAGTGTAAATCAATGATTGAAGATTTAGATGTATCATGTTTTTAGATGTATTGAAATCCATTTGCTCTAGTTTTTCAAATTTCCCAAACCCAGCATTATTAATTATACCGTCAATGGTAGGATGTGAAATTTTTATATTGTCGAGAATAGATTCGTATTTATTTTGATCTAACATATCTACAACATAATAATAACTCTCCATGCCATATAAACTGTTAATTTGTTGTTTAATTTCTTCTAATTTATCTGAAGACCTTGCAATCATAATAGGTATAGCACCTTTTTCTGCTAGTTTCATTACGATAGATCGACCTATACCTGAAGAGGCGCCAGTAACCAAGATTATTTTATTTTGCAATATGTTCATTCTCATCACCTGATCTTTATCAAAATTTAATGTTCGTAACTGTCCAATTAATAACATAGACTTTTATTATCTGTGTTGTGTTACTCAACATTATATCATACAACGATTTAGAATCTTACTAATAGAAATGAATATGGAGCATATGAATAAAATAGATAAGTAAAATTGACAAGTAATATAAAAAATCTAGAATAAAACAATACAAGTGAAAAAATATACATGGAGGTGAGTCAATTGCATACACTAATTTACGCACATCGCGGGGCAAGTAAAGAAGCTCCTGAAAACACGATGCCTGCTTTTGAACTAGCTTATCAATCAGGAGCTGATGGAATAGAAGTCGATGTTCAATTAACAAAAGATAATATACCTATATTAATTCATGATGAGAATGTAAGACGCACTACTACAGGAACTGGCTTTGTTCAAGATTACACGTATAAAGAATTGTCAAAACTTGATGCTGGCATTTGGCATAGCGAGAAATACAAACACACAAAGCTAGCAAGTTTAGATGATTTGTTGCAATGGAATCTAGACAAACAACTAAAATTAAATATTGAATTAAAAAATAACCTTATCCAATATAAGAATATAGAAGAAATTGTCTATCGTAAGTTAGTAGAGTATAATATGGTTCATCAAAGTATCATATCTACATTTAATCGCAATAGTTTGATAGAATTAAATAAAATTGATAAGAATATTGTAACAGCAGTACTAACAAGTAAACAAAGGAGAAATTTAATAGAAGACAGTATGCAATTACAAGCAAATGGTGTTCATATTAGATTTCGATTATTAAATAAACGCCTAGTCGAAGTTGCTAATAAGAATGATATGTTTGTATCCGTTTATACAGTAAATCAGTCTATTTGGATGAAAAAAGTATTTAAATACGGTTGTCAAGGTATCATTACAGATGTACCTTATATAGCAAATCAAATAAAATCTAATTTTAAAGCTACCTTATAAGCTAAACAATTGAAGGAGTCATAATATGGAACTTGAATTTTTAGGAACTGGAGCAGGCATGCCTAACAAAGAACGTAATGTCAGTTCTATTGTTCTAGATTTATCTAATGAACTGAAGTCTATGTGGATGTTTGATTGTGGAGAAGGAACACAACATCAAATATTACATAGTACCATTAAACCAAGAAAAATTAACAAAATCTTAATCACACATTTACATGGTGATCATATATATGGGTTGCCAGGATTCTTAAGTAGTCGTTCCTTTCTTGGCGGGACAAGCCCATTAACAATCTATGGACCAAGCGGAATAAAAGAATTTGTCCAAACAGCGCTACAAATAAGTTATACACATCTCACGTATGATTTACATTATCAAGAAATAGAAGATGGACTGATATTTAGTGATGATAATTTTACTATTACTGCTAAACAATTACATCATGGCATTCCGTCTTACGGATTCAGAATTGAACAACAACCGATTCAAGGTAAATTATTAGTAGATAAATTAAGAAATCATAATATTTTGCCAGGTCCAATATACAAAGAAATAAAGGAACAGACGCATGTAACATTACCTGATGGAACGATAGTAGCTACTGCACCATTCATCTCAGAACCACAACAAGGCAAAAAGATTGCAATATTTGGTGATACACGAGTAGATGATACAAATATCGAGTTAGCTCATGAAGTGGATGTTCTTGTACATGAATCCACATTTGCTAAAGATAAATCTACTCTTGCTAGAGATTATTTTCATTCAACTACTACAGAAGTTGCTACATTCTGTCTTCAAGCGAATGTAAAGAAGTTAATTTTAACTCATATCTCTTCAAGGTATCAAAAAGAAGAGATTCCACAATTGTTAGAAGAAGCTAGAAGTATTTTTTCTCACACAGAAATAGCGAATGATGGGACAAGGTTCAGTATATAATGAACCTTGTTTTGTTATAATTTATCAAAAATACTTAATTGATACGATGCTTCGTTTTTCTTCTTGGCATCTTGAAGTGTAATCCCTAATAATCTAATTGGTGATCCATCCCAATGTTGATTGAGTAGCATTTCGCTATAGTAAAAAATATCATCATGTGTATATATAAATGTAGTTAATTTCGTTCTTCTAGTTACTGTTTTTCGATTATAATACCGAATGGTAAGTTGCACAGTATCACTAACAGCATTTTTTCTTTCTAATCTATTTGCTACACTTTTCGCTAAATTTTGTAATTGTACAATTAATTCTTCATATGTAGTGATATCCTGTGCAAATGTTCTCGAATTACCAATACTCTTAAAGCTATATGCTTGTGATGGGTCTACTGGTCTTGGATCAAAACCAATTGCTCGATTATATAATTTTTGCCCATTTACACCGAGCAGTTGTCTTATTTTGTGTATATCTGTTTTCACAAACTCTTCTATTGTATGGATATGATTAGCTTTAAGCTTCTCTGCGGTTTTTCTTCCAATACCATACATTTCTTCTATAGGTAAAGGCCATAACATTTTTTTAATATCTCTTTTACGAAGTATTGTAATACCATTTGGTTTCTTCATATCTGATGCCATTTTGGCAAGAAACTTATTAGGAGCAATTCCTACACTGCAGGGCAAATGTAACTGGTTGTCTACTTCCATTTGAATCATTTTAGCAATTTCTATTGGCGTTCCAATTGAAGCACATTCTGTAATATCTAAATAACCTTCATCAATAGAAACTGGTTCTACTAAATCTGTAAATTGTTCAAATATCCGAAAAATTTGTTGTGACACCTCTCGATAGCGATTAAAATTAGGTTTTAAGACAACTAAGTCCGGACATAATTTCTTAGCCTCAAATACATGCATGGTTGTTTTAACTCCAAATTTTCTTGCTTCGTAACTACTTGTTACAATAATCCCTTTACGTTCATCTGGGTTTCCCGCAATTGCAACAGGCGTCCCTTTTAAAGCTGGATTATCCGCTATCTCCACTGAAGCATAATAACTATTCATATCCACATGAAGTATGACTTTACCCTTTTTGGGATACCACTCTTTTGACATGATTCATCCCTTCTTTTAAGAACAAAAATGGAAATTTCCTGTTGATTTTGCTCACAAATTTTCATTTTATAATTTTCTAAATAAATACAAGTCAGTTACTATTTTTAATGATACTAAGCATTAATTTAGGAATAGTAATTAATTGTTCAATTTGAATTTTTTCATTTGTTGTATGGATATTCTCGTATCCAATAGCTAAATTAACTGTTGGAATACCTTTTCCAGATAAATGATTCGCATCACTTCCACCACCACTAGTTACAAGTTTCGGCGTTAAGCCAATCGATGTTGTTGCACGCATCGCTTGAGTAACAACATAATCATCTTTTGAGAATTGATACGATGGATACATTTCTTCTATTTTGATAGACACCGTTCCTCCCATTGCAGTAGCAGTTTTCTCTAATGCTTCTACCATCACAGTGGTCTGTTGTTCTAGTTTTTGTTTGGAAATAGATCTAGCTTCTGCCACTAATAATACTTTATCACATACAATATTTGTAGGACCTTTACCTTCGAAACTACCAATATTAGCTGTCGTTTCTTCATCTATTCTTCCTAGTGGCATTTTCGATATCGCTTTTGCTGTGATACTTATAGCAGAGACTCCTTTTTCTGGGCTCACACCAGCATGGGCTGACTTCCCTTTAATGGTTGCGTATAACTTATTTTGAGCAGGTGCTGCATTGACAATATTCCCTACATCTCCATCACTATCAAGTGCATATCCGTATTTTACAGGTAGTTTATTTATATCTATATGTCTTGAACCAACCAATCCAGATTCTTCCCCTGTCATTATAACAAAGTACAAATCTCCATGTTCTAATTTCTCTTCTTGTATAATTTGGATTGTTTCAAGTATTGCCGCAATGCCTGCTTTGTCATCTGCTCCTAATATTGTCGTACCATCTGTCATAATATAACCATCTTTTACAATCGGTGTAATCGATTTACCTGGTGTTACAGTATCCATATGAGAAGTAAACAATATTGCATCTCTATTTTTGTTACCTGGTAGTTTAGCAATCAAGTTTCCTGCAGCATGATTGGTCAACTCATTCGTATTATCTTCCTCCACAGTTAATCCGTATTCTTCTAAAATTTTTATCAAATAATTCGCAATTTCTCTCTCTTCCGTTGTTTCTGAATCAATCGAAACTAAATCAATAAATTGTTGAACAATTCTTTTTTCATCAGTCATTATCATTACCTCAATTCTATTTAATAATTACTTGTTCAAATAGCTAATACCATGTACAATAATAATAGGAATGTAAACAAAGGAGGAACGTGTTAGATGGCATCTAAACGTCAAAAAAGAATGAAAATTATTGTATATATTATGATTATTGTAATGGTATTATCTACTTTAACTATGGGATTATCCTTCTTAATCTAAATTGGAAAAGGAATCTACATCATGGATGAAGATTCCTTTTTTTGCATTACCTAAACTTTTTGTATTAAATAATCATCTTTACTGAAAAAGGTTAATATTCACTGTAGTAACTTATACTTCCTCGCAATATTCATCAAATAATGTTTGTAATTTTGTCACTACTTCAACTGGACTGTGCCCTTCTATTTCATGTCTTTCAACCATTCTTTGAATTTCACCGTTCTTTAATAACGCGAAAGATGGTGAAGAAGGTGGGTATTGCCCAAAATAACTTCTCGCTACTTCTGTTGCCTCACGATCTTGCCCTGCAAACACTGTTACTAAATGATCTGGTCTTTTGTCATAATGAACAGCACTTGCTGCAGCTGGTCTAGCTACGCCCCCAGCACAACCACAAGTCGAGTTGATCATCACAAGTGTTGTACCTTCTTGTTTCAGCGCTTCTTGAACATCCTCTTTTGTATGTAATTCTTTATAACCGGCATCTCGTATCTCTGCTCTAGCTGTTTCAACAATATCACCCATAAATAAATTAAAGTCCATACTATTACCCCATTTCTCCAAATACATTTATACTATTATCATATCAATAAAAATATGGAATTTCAATTAAACAAACCGATTAGATGTAGACGAACAAATTGGTAAACGAATTTGAAATGTTGTACCAGTATTGTCACTCGTATACAACTCGATGGAACCTTGATGATTCTCTATAATTGTTTTAACAACATTTAAACCTAGACCAGTACCAGTGGATTTGGATGTAGAGAAAGGTTCAAACAATTCTCTTTTGATAGAATCAGGTACACCTTCCCCATTATCTTGAATTCTTATATACACATCATCTTGTTGTTCAAAAGCAGAGATAGTTATTTTACCATTTGAACCAATTGCTTCAATACTATTTCTAATTAAATTCAAAAACACTTGTTTTAATTGTTTTGAATCTGCAAGTACACATTGATTTGTTATATCCATTATAAAATCTATACTTTTAGACTTGAATGTTCCATTTAGTAATGGGAATAAGTCATTTAATACTTCATTCAAATCTGTTGGTCTCATTTCTGGCGGCTTCTGTTTCGACATTAGTAACATTTGCTCAACAATAGAATATAACCGTTCGATTTCTTTCATCATTAAGCGGAAATTAAATTGCTCAAGTTGCTCTTTATTCAACGATTCTTGCATTAATGTCAAAAATCCATGGATCACTGTTAGAGGGTTTCTAATCTCATGTGCAGAAGATGCTGCCATTTCTCCAACTAATGCTAATTTTTCTGACTTAATAATTCGCTCTTCCAATAACGCTGATTCTGTAATATCAATAAAGTAAAAAATTTTCCCTGTCTTTACACTCATATAGTCATTTAACTCTACTTGTGAAACAAGAAACACATAATGTTGTTGATTCAGTTCTATTGTAATCTTTTTATTTAAACATGTATCCTTAGAGAAAAAAAGTTGCAATAAAGGATTTGTTCTTAATTGAGGTATTACACGTTTATCTTGTAACTTTTCAGCATCTATTTGAAGTATTTTTTTTACAAAAGAATTAACCATATACTCTTTTTCAATTTCGTCATACGTAATAATACCAATTGGCAAAGAATTTAGAATTTCCTCATGTTTCACTTTGTCATGCAATATCTTCTGAAAAGATTGTTGCAAACTAAGTGACATTTGTGTAATCGATTTAGCAAGACTTCTAAATTCAATTTGTGATGGTTCATCCAGTTTGACATCGTAATTTCCATTAGCTATATGATTTACTTTTTGAACCATCTCAACAATAGGCTCAGACATATTTTTACTTACCCTATATGAGAAATAAATAGCTGTCAATACTCCAATAAAGGTCAGTACAAGTAAAATCATAATTGACTTTTCGATAATAATTGGAAATGCTTCGGAATTTTTGTCAAATGCTTGCATTTCTTCTTCTTTATTTGTCATAATAACCTTTTGTAATTCGATTAATTCAGGTAAATATTCCTTCTCTAACACACCTTTTGCCGCTTCTACTTCTTCATACTCTAATAATCCCATTACTTTATTCGTAATTATGAAGTCTAGTAATATCAATCTGTTATTTAATTCAATTAACTCTATTGGCAACTCCATTGTTTCATTAAATTGGTTTTGACTGAAATCTTCATCAAAATCGAGGTAATTTCTAATAAAAATCTCTTTAGAATCATTTTTTAATTGTGTTTCGACTAAACTTTTTTTGATTGCCAGCTCTTTCTCCCAATGATTATACCAGACTAATGTAGGTAAATTTTCCTTTTTAATTGTATTCGTTACTTCATTAATTTCATCAAGTGATTGAATCAGAAAAATAGAAAATCCACTGAATATAAGCATTATTACAAGGAGAATACATAGCAGTTTGTTTCTTAGTGATAATTGCATCATAAAATTCTTCATCCACTTGTTCTCCTAACATGTCCTAACTATGGTAAAGCCAATATCTCTTCTTTTTCTTTTGAAATGATATCTAATTCTTCTTGTGTGAACATATCTCCAAATGGTGCTAAACCATAAACACCATCCGTTGTGTCTAAATACTTTATTTCTTCTTCGATACCATTCTCACTTGTATAATCTTTCATAATAGCTGTATAAATTTTCGGTACGTTATTCAAAACACTTGTTAGCACAACTTCATTAGCCATATATGCTTGATCTTCTAAATAACCGATTGTATATAAACCTTTTTCTTTCGCCAAATTAATAACGGATTGATTATAACTATTTCCTTTAGAGTAAATGATATCTACCCCGTCCTCAATCATATTATTAGCAATTTCTAATGCTTTCTCATGATCTTCTCGTGAATAAACTACCCCATATTGAAACTCTATTGTTGGATCAATTGTTGCTAATCCTTTAGGAAAGCCCCAGTCTTTATGTCTATTATCTACTGCATCAATTACGCCAACTTTTTTAGTTTTCGTTTTTAATGCAGCAGCTACACCTGCAACATATTCAATTTCTTGGTGATCAAATGTGTATACAGCTAAATTATCATTTACATATGTACCATGGATTGTAATAAATTGAATATCTTTATAATAATCCGATAACTTATAAAATGCTTCCGAAAATTCTCGACCATGACCAATAATTAAATTCACATCATTTTCTATTGCTTCAGTAATGAACGATTCAAGTTCATTAACAATGTCAACCTCAGCTTTTAAGTTAATGTCAACATTGAATTCATTTTCCATTTCTAACTTCCCTTTGTATGCTTGACTACCCCAACTTTGATCTCGCAAATTATCTGTCGTAAGTATTAATACTTTTGTAGGGTTTTTTACTTCTTCTTTCATATCCTCCATAATTTCATTGGAACGAATTAATAAAAATAAGAAAAAAACGGAAGTTACTACTAACGTAATTCCAAGTATGTATTTAATTTGTTTAGATGGTTCCATAACGCACTCCTCTTCCTGTCACATCATTAATTATACATAATACAAGCCGATTTGAACACATCTAATTACAACAATTGAACCATTCGACATTTTTCGCGATAGGTATTTAACTACTTTATAATGGATCGAAATTTATATCTCCTTATTTAATATACATCTTCTATTTAATTTTGCATATCTATTATACAAGCTTGCATATAGTAAGTTAGGCTAATTTGTCCAAAAAGTTTAAGGAGGAATATGATTGTCACTATTAATGTTTCTAAACGATATGGATTGGGTTCGGCTATTACAAATTATCTCGATTGATATTGTTTTATCTGGAGACAATGCATTAATTATCGCATTAGCTACAAAGAATTTAGCAAAAAAGCACCAAAATAAAGCAATCTTAATTGGTGTAGGTGGTGCTATCTTACTAAGAATTATATTTGCAACCGGTGTGATATATTTACTTCATTTTCCAATGATATATTTTATTGGTGGTTTGCTATTAATCTGGATTAGTTACAAATTATTATTAAATGATGTAGAAAACCAACATATTACGTCACATTCATCTATATACAAAGCTGTGTTTACTATTATTATGGCTGATGTAATTATGAGTTTAGACAATGTAGTAGCTATTGCTGGTGCTTCTGAAGGTGACATTGGTTTACTCACATTTGGTGTCATTATAAGTATACCTTTGATGATTTTCGGATCTAAATTTATTGTAATGATACTGAATAAATACCCGATCTTTATTTATATTGGCGCAGCTATTCTTGTCTATACAGGTACAGACATGCTTATTCATGAACCTTTTATAATGAACACATTCCAAATCCAACATCATTATCTTGTTATCATCTTATCTATCATCATCACTATTGGTGTAATTGTAAGTGGATATATTACAAAAAGGCAAATAACAGATTAAGATTTTATTGAACGGTTTATTTTTGATTTTCTATCCACAATTGGTATATTCCATTTACATTTGATAGCAATCATCCGAATTGTAAATGTTACAGTTAAACAAATATACAAACTAATAATTGGTGAGAATAAGTTATATGTTAATAATAAAGAAACAGAACCTAAAATCGAAGCAATTCCATATACTTCTTTACGAAAAACTTGAGGAATTTCCTGTACAAACACATCTCTTAATACACCACCGCCAATTCCTGTAACAAGACCCATTGCCACAACTAGAAATGGTTGTGAATAATCTATACTGAGTGCTGCATTAGCACCAACGGCAGTAAAAACACCTAAACCAATTGCATCAAAAAAAGAAATACTATTGTTAAAGCTTCTTATTTTGTCATAAAAAAGAATTGTAATTAAACTAGCTAAAAGACTCACTAAAAAATATTGTGGTTCAGCCAAATTAGTTGGAGGAATTTTCCCAATCATCAAATCTCTTATAACCCCTCCGGCAAGAGCAGTAGTAAGTCCTAATAGTAGAATTCCAAAAATATCCAACCTTTTTTGAATAGCAATTAAAGATCCAGAGATTGCAAATGCAATCGTACCTAAAAATACAAATGCTTCAATTAAAATCATATTAACCTCCTGCAATAGAAACAAAATAATAATATAATTTATACCTATACCTTTCATTAGTATACAAAAAGGTCTTACAAAATGATATAGTTTTTTTAAAATAGTACAACTTTATTCCATATTAACAATCGGTTTTTATTGATTATAATTATAAACCTATAAATTAAAAAGAAAAAAACCGATCTATATCAGAATATTTATTTAAAATATTGATATAATGTTCGGTTTTTTTGTTTTTACATATCTTACTCTATTCAATCATCAAAAAATCAAATGGGAAGAATTTCATCCGTTTAATAAATTGGTGTAGTTTCACTCGAAATGTTTTCTAAAATACTTTTCACATGAGACATAAATGCTCCACAAATGACACCATCTAAAACGCGGTGGTCTAATGATAAACATAAATTCACCATGTCTCTTGCAGCAAACATGTCATTAATAATTACTGGTCTTTTTACAATTGACTCCACTTGTAGTATAGCAGACTGTGGATAATTAATGACTCCCATTGACTCAACAGAACCAAAGGAACCAGTATTATTAACTGTAAATGTACCACCTTCCATATCATTTTGTGTTAAATTACCAGTTCTGGCTTTTCTAGATAATTCATGTATTTCTTTAGCGATACCTTTAATACTTTTTTCATCTACTTGTTTGATGACAGGTACATATAACTCATGCCCATGCGCAACTGCAATGGATAAATTAATTTCTTTTCTTTGAATTATTTTGTCTCCTGCCCAACAGCTATTTAATTCAGGGAATTTCTTTAAAGCTTTTGCAACTGCATTCAAGAAAAATGCAAAATAAGATAAGTTATAGCCTTCATTTTCTTTAAACTGAACTTTCTCTGCATTTCGATATGCTACTAAGTTAGTAACATCCACTTCAATCATCATCCATGCATGTGGAATCTCTGTTTTGGAACGAACCATATTCTGCGCAATCGTTCTTCTTAATCCTGTAACAGGAATCTCTCTATCACCTGGATTTGCCTTTAATGGCTTTCTTCTAATGATTGGCGGTGTGAATTCATCTATTTCTACTTCAGCCTGTTGATTCGGTTCTATTGTAGTTACCTCTTCTTTGGCCTTATGACTAGTCATCTTCTCGTTTTCATTCGTATTTACAAGTAATTTTTCAATATCTTTTCTTGTAATTCGGCCGCCTTTTCCAGTGCCTGACACACTAGTTAAATCAATATCATTCTCTTGAGCTAGACGCATTACAACAGGTGAATATCGTTTTTTCATTCGATCATCGTCTTGCGTGCCATTGGTCAGTTCCTTTGGAGGATTGACTTGATCTGCAGCAACCTTCTTATCTTCTGCTCCATCCTCGATATAACACATCAATTGTCCGACCTCGATTGTTTCGCCTTCTTTAGCAATTAATTCCGTAATTGTACCTGAATAGGTAGATGGTACTTCTGCATTCACTTTATCTGTCATTACTTCAGCAATGGCATCGTATTTTTCTATGTAGTCTCCAACTTGCACCAACCATGTAGTAACAGTACCTTCAGTTACACTCTCACCTAACTGAGGCATATTAATTCGTTGTATGCTCAATCTACTCACTCCTCATTAAAATTCTGCAAGCTCTCGCAACGCACGCTCCACTTTGTCTGTATTAATTAAAAATTCCTTTTCTAAATTAGGTGCAAATGGTGAAGCAGGTATGTTTGGAGCTGCTAAGCGCTTTACAGGTGCATCAAGATCAAATAAACAATTTTCACTAATAATTGCAGCAACCTCACCAATTATACTACCTTCTTTATTATCTTCTGTTACTAATAAAGCTTTACCTGTTTTTGAAACAGACTGAATAATTGTCTCTTCATCAATTGGATACACCGTACGTAAATCAACTATTTCTACACTAATTCCATCTTGTGCTAATTTTTCAGCAGCTTGCTTTGCAAAGTGAACACAAAGACCATATGTTACAACAGTCACATCGGTTCCTTCTCTTTTCACTTCCGCTTTTCCAATTGGAATAGTGTAATCTGTATCTGGTACTTCTTCTTTTAATAAGCGATATGCTTTTTTATGTTCTAGGAATAAAACTGGATCTTCATCTCGAATTGCAGATTTTAATAGTCCTTTTACATCATAAGGGCTTGAAGGCATGACTATTTTCAATCCTGGTTGATTCGCAAAAATTGCCTCGATGGATTGTGAGTGATATAAACCTCCATGCACTCCAGCACCATAAGGAGCACGTATTGTAATTGGACAGTTCCAATCATTATTTGAACGGTAACGAATGCGTGCAGCTTCAGAAATAATTTGGTTAATTGCTGGCATGATAAAATCAGCAAATTGCATCTCAGCAACCGGTCGCATACCATACATAGCAGCTCCAATCCCAACTCCTGCAATAGCAGATTCAGCTAGAGGCGTATCTATTACTCTCTTTTCTCCAAATTGGTCATATAAGCCATCAGTTGCTCTAAATACGCCTCCTCTTTTACCAACATCTTCACCCAATACAAAAACTTTTTCATCACGTTCCATTTCTTCTTTAAGTGCTAATGTTACTGCTTGAATATAGGACAATACTGCCATTATTTTACCTCCTCAGCATATACAAAGCGCCCAATTGTATCAATTTCTGGATATGGGGCATTTTCAGCATATGTTGTTGCTTCATTGATTACTTGTTTAATTTGTTCTTCCAATTCCTTATCTATCTCATCAGTTAAAATACCTTTTGTTTTTAGCTCTTCTTTAAACACATGTAAACCATCAATTGACTTTGCTTGATCTACTTCGTCTTTTGTTCGATATGTCATATCATCATCATCACTTGAGTGTGGCGTAAGTCGGTAAGATACAGCTTCAATTAACGTAGCGCCCTCACCATTTATTGCACGTTCTCTTGCTTCTTTCACTGCATTATAAACAGCCATTGTATCATTTCCATCCACTTTTACACCATGAATGCCATATCCAATTGCTCGATCAGCTATCGAGTCGCAAGCCACTTGTTTATTTAAAGGCACAGAAATTGCATATTTGTTGTTTTCTACCATGACAATAACTGGTAGCTTGTGTACACCTGCATAGTTTAATCCTTCATGAAAATCTCCTTGGTTGGAAGAACCTTCTCCCAACGTTACAAATGAGACTATATTCTTTTGTTCCATTTGAGCAGCTAATGCAATACCGACAGCATGAGGTACTTGTGTCGTAACAGGTGAAGAGCCTGTTACAATTCTATTTTTCTTTTGACTAAAGTGACTAGGCATTTGTCTCCCACCAGAATTTGGATCTTCTGCTTTAGCATAGGCTGATAACATTAAATCTTTTGCTGTCATTCCAAAGTGCAATACTACACCTAAATCTCTATAATATGGTAATACATAATCTTGTTCTTTATCTAACGCTGTAGCCGCAGCAACTTGCATCACTTCTTGTCCCTGGCAAGAGACAACGAAAGGAATACTGCCTGATCTATTTAACAACCACATTCTTTCGTCAATTCTTCTCGCTAATAACATTTCTCGATACATTTCTAATAAAAGTTCATTTGATAAGTTATCCATGAATTTTCCTCCCCTTTGCTGCTAATGCAACCTCCATAATAATTTCTGAGATAGATGGGTGTGGTGCAATAATTTCAGATAATTCTAATCCTGAACTATCAAAATAATTAGCGACACTAACCTGCCCAATTAATTCTGTTACACCTTGACCTATTAAATGTACGCCAATAATATCGTCATTACTTTCATCTATAATAATTTTTGCAAACCCTTTTGTACTACCATTAACATGTGCTTTACCAATTGCTTGCAACGATGTTTTTGTTGTTTGGATTGCATATCCTTTACTTATTGCTTCCTCTTCTGTTAATCCAAGTGACGCAACTTCTATTTCTCCATAAATACAAACAGGGATATCTGATTGATCGAAAAGTGTAGGTGCTTTTCCTAAAATATGTTCTATTGCTTTTTGTGCTTCATATGTAGCTACATGCGCTAATTGAAGTCCACCAATTACATCACCAATTGCATAGATATGACTTTCTTTTGTCTGTCCATATTCATTTACTTTTATAAAATTATTTAATAACTCAATATCTGTATTTTCAATCCCAATATTAGAGATATTTGCTTCTCTTCCAACTGCCACCAAGACTTTATCTACATTGATAAATGTATCTTGATTTTTGATTGTTAACTCTATTTTATTTGATGCGTCTACATCGTGTTGTTTTATTAATGTATTCGTCCTAATTTGCACACCCATTGACTGTAAATGCTTGTGCATCTGTTTAGAAATATCTTTATCTGCAGTAGGAAGAATGCGATCTCCTGCTTCGACAATAGTGACATCCACACCAACTGTTTGAAAGAACGACGCCCACTCTACTCCAATCACACCTCCACCAATAATTGCAATAGAGCTTGGTAGTTCTGTTAAGCATAACGCTTGGTCAGAATGAATAATCTTATCTCCATCTACTTCCATTGTCGGTAATGCTTTTGGTTTTGAACCTGTTGCTAGAATAACATTTTTGGGGACCAATATATCGTTTTCCATTTCTGTATCATATTCGACAGAAATGGAACCAGCCATTGGTGAAAATATGGATGGCCCTAAAATTCTACCGTGTCCATTGTATACATCAATCTTTTGTTTACTAACTAAGTTTTTAACTCCTTGATGCAATTGATTCACAATTTTTTCTTTACGTGTTATTGCAGTAGATAGTTGAAAAGTCGGTTCATTTACTTCTACTCCATATTTAGATGCATTCCGTACCGTCTGAAACACTGCAGCACTTTTAAGTAGAGCTTTTGTAGGTATACATCCTTTGTGTAAACATGTCCCACCAAGTTTTTCTTTTTCTACAATTGCCGTTTTTAATCCGCTTTGGGCTGCTCTTATTGCTGCAACATATCCTCCTGTACCTCCACCTAAAACGACAACATCATATTCTTTTGCCATAAAAAATACCTCTCTATTCATCAGTATAGGTTTTTAATGTTTCTTCCCCTTTTAAAACGCGTAATGTACCTTTTGCCATAGCTGACATCACATGGTCACCTGGATATGTGAAAATATCAGCAATCCAACTCACGCGATCTATGATTTCTTTTACTAAGAAGTGATTAAAAGCTAATTGGCCTGTTAGTAATATCCCATCGACATCCCCTTTTA
Source organism: Gracilibacillus sp. (assembly GCA_029268495.1). Classification (GTDB taxonomy): domain Bacteria; phylum Bacillota; class Bacilli; order Bacillales; family Amphibacillaceae; genus Gracilibacillus; species Gracilibacillus marinus. The sequence continues at coordinate 4,981 of JAJUGF010000011.1, read as the reverse complement.
ACACAGCAGACATCATGCCAATCTCCTTTGAGATTTGGTAAGCAAAAATCGATAAGACTTCTAATGTTCGTGCATCTTTTTTCTCTGTCAATTCCATTACTTCTTCAATGTGATGTACGTTTAAGTATGCTTTTAGTCCACTTTCATATGTAATCTTTTTCTTAATCTCTTCTTCTGTTAGTCCACTTGTAAAACATAAATGGACTAACGATAAGTTAGGTAAAGTCCCAGCACGTTCAAACGAAAAAGCACCTTCTCCATCAAATCCATTATTTACATCAATTACCTTACCTTTACTATGTGCACCGACAGTAATGCCAGTGCCTATATGCGCAATGATTAAGTTCACATTATCATAATTTTTATTCTTTTCTTTTGCGTATTCTAGAGCGACATTTTTTTGATTTAATGCATGGAAGATACTTTTTCGTTTCATTTCTGGAATTCCAGTATATTTACTAATTGGTTCCATTTCATCCACTACCACCGGATCAACAATGTAAGAAGGAATTTTTAAAAGGTCTGCCATTTCTTTTGCGATAATTGCTCCTAGATTAGACACATGCACACCATTTACGCCTCGATATAGATCTCTAATCATTTCTTCATTTATTGCAAATGTTCCTCCAGGAATCGGTCGTAATAACCCTCCCCTCCCACAAATTGCATCAATGATACTAAGATTAATTCCCAATTCTGTAGTCACCTGTATAATCGATTGCAACCGAGATTGCACTTGTTCATATATAGACACTTTCATTTCATTAAATGTAAGGGGAACATCATGTTCAAAAATGTTTCGTTCATCTTCAAATAACGCAATCTTTGTAGAATGCACTAATGGATTAATCACTAAAATGCGGTATTGTTTCATTTTTACGAACGACCCCTATCAATATTATACTTGTCCATCTTGTAATATAAATTTCTAATAGAGATTCCTAATTCTTTTGCAGTTTTAGTCTTGTTGTAATTATTACTAATAAGTCGGTTATGAATGTATTTCTTCTCAAATTCATCCATTGCTGTTTGTAATGATGCTTTTTCATTAGATAGTTCATACGTTTCTTCTCTTTCACCATTCAAATATTCCGGTAACATTTTTGTCGAAATAACCGTTGTGGATGGATTCGCTATTCTACCAATATACTCCATCACATTTTGCAATTCAGCAATATTTTTAGGCCATTCGTACGTATTAAACAGATGGATTATTTCCTCATCTAATGTTTGTAATTGTAAATCGTATTGTTCATTCATTTTCTCAAGATAGTTTTTTATAATGAGTGGAATATCCTCTTTCCTATCTTTCAATGATGGTAAGTAAATAATATATTTCGTTATCCAATCATAGAAATGTGATTTATGCATTTCTATTACATCAGTAGAGAATATAAATGTGATTTCAGTCTTTTTGCTACAGAGCATAATTTTTTCTAATATCGTTTCATTCAAATCAAACACGTATTTCACATATATTGTCCCATTATACACATTGGACTCATCTAGTATCTCTATTAACAATCGTTCTAGTGAGGTCGAATCTGTTCTTCCATCAAAACGAAAAAACGGCAAATAATTCTTTTTATTGTCAGAATGAATGGCACGTGCAAATACTTCTTTTCCTGTACCAGGTTCGCCTTTTATCAATATAGGGACTTTCATTTTTGAAAATAACTTAGCTTGGTTGATTGCTAATTTCAAATCAAATGATTCCCCAATAATGTCTGTATATGTGAAAGTTTTTTCTAGATTTCGAATAACTTTTTTCGCTATCTCATATTTTTTCTCGAAATATTTGAATGCTTCATCGTTTTTAATCATTTGAAAACAACCATATAATTTTCCGGAGATAATAATAGGCTTTGTTGTCACTTGCAAACTTAATCGCATTTTTCCAATGTTAATATTCACAACAGAAGATCTTCTAGATTCAACAGTTTCATTTATTATATTTTTTAAGATTTCATTCAGTTCATTTACTGCATCCTTATCTTCTGACTTTATTTTATTGAATGTAGTAGTCCATCTCTTGTTATGAATTGTTTTGTTTAAATCAGGTAATACATAAGTAACAGCATCTGGTGAATAATCTGCAATTAATGGTATAAGTTCCATTATTGGAAAGTAATCTGTATTTTGTTTCACTTGTTCCATAAAACTTTCAAAAGGAATGATTATCAATGTTACACATTGCATCCTACCTTGATTATCTACAGAAGGACTATAGATACAATAGTATTTATTTTGCTCTATATATTTGATTGTATGAATCACTTTTCTCTGTTTCCAAACATTATGTGCCACTTCATCATCTATGATCAGTTGATAAGATTCCATATTAGTTACACTAAAATATTCTTTTAGCTTTTCATTGGCATAGACAATAGAATCTTGTTTTAACACAATGAATCCGAATGGTAATAAATGATGTAATTCTTCATTTGTTAAATATGCGTGTAACGGTTTATTTGCAGACATTTTCACCACACCTTGCATGTTTTTGCATGATTTAATAGTATAACTTTATGCAAGAATGTGCAAGTTATAACTCGATATTGTATTTATATGGCGATATGCTATACTACTTCATAGATTCACTGCACTATTTAATTGTTAGGAGTTACTATAATGAGACTAATCGCATTGATATTATTGATTTTACCTGTAGTTATTGCTACTTATGGTATTAAGCTAATGAGAGACGCTTTATTTGGAGAACTTATACCTATTTATTTTCATATCGTACTTCAATTTATTATAGGCTTAGGCTTATTTATTGGGGGATTATCTTTCATTGGTGGATTTATTTTACACCGTGATAAAAAAAGACAATTAATTAAAGGCGGCAAAAACAATAGATATAAGGAATAATCTATTGTTTAGCCGCCTTCTTTATCATTTTATAAATAGACTTTATTTGTCACAAAAGAACATGTCATATAATGATCTAACCGCTTCTTCTACTCTAGACGCTTTTATTCCAAACATCATAGAAACCTCAGATGATCCTTGATTAATCATTTCTAAGTTCACATTCGCTTTTGCGAAAGCATGTGTTGCTTTGTCTGCTAGACCAATTGTACTATCCATTCCCTCGCCTACGACCATAATTAATGCCAAATCTCGATCTACATGAACAGTATCTGGATGTAACTCTTCTTTAATTCGTGCAATTACTCGTTCTTCTTTTTCTTTTGGCATTTTTGATGCACGAACAATTATGGAAATGTCATCAATCCCTGAAGGTGTATGCTCAAAAGAGATTCCCTCATCTTCTAGAATTGTTAATAACTTTCTTCCAAATCCAAGTTCGCGATTCATTAGATATTTACTAACATAAATACTGACAAATCCAGTATCACTAGCTATGCCTACAACCGGATTAGGTTGTGGTTCTTTTTTAGATACAATAATAGTTCCCATTGCTTGAGGGTTATTAGTATTTTTAATACACACTGGGATATCTGCTTTAAAGGCAGGTATTAACGCTTCATCGTGAAATACTGAAAATCCTGCATATGACAATTCACGCATTTCTTTGTACGTTAAAGAAGTGATTTCTCTTGGATTTTTCACAATATTCGGATTTACACAATAAACGGAATCTACATCGGTGAAATTCTCATAAAGGTCTGCTTTTACTCCAGCAGCAACAATGGAGCCTGTAATATCAGATCCACCTCTTGAAAATGTAATTAACTTTCCATCCTTTGTATATCCGAAAAATCCAGGAATAACCACAATTTCATTTCGATTTCTTAGTTCATATAATTTATCATAGCTTTCGTCTAGTATTTGTGCGCTACCAGGAGTATCACTTACAAAAATCCCCGCTTCTTTAGGATTCAAATATACTGCATCCATTCCGATAGATTGCAAATAAGCACTCAAGACTTTCGCCAATGAGTCTTCACCTGTTGCTTTTATTGCATCCATTTTTAATTCATCACTTTGATCCGATGCAAAAATACGTTCCACACCCAGTTTTATCTCATCAATCACATCAGTAGATAATTCTAATTCTGTAGTAATCTCTTTAAATCTGTTCAATACAATTTCTAATTTATCTTCATATGGTTGATCACTCAAATATGCTTCACCCATATTAATTAATAAATCTGTCACTTTAATGTCTTCTGAAAAACGTTTTCCTGGTGCAGATACTACAATCACTTTACGTTCTTTGTCATCACTGATAATATTTGCTACTTTACGTAACTGCTCAGCATTTGCTACTGAACTTCCTCCAAATTTAGCTACTTTCATCGACATAACCTCTCCAACTTATAATTTTTATATCCATAAAAATAGTATCATATTTCAGAACATTTTGTTAATTAAAAGTTGGACATATTTTTAAAAATATGAGAGGATATGCTCGTTATCGCTCACTTCATTGCCGATTTGGTATAATTTCAGCATACAAGCGGTTCAATTCGATATATTCACGCTTTTTTTATTTTGAAACAAATAGTTGGGTCCAATAGTTACCTTCACTTACATATCCGACGCCGATATGTGTATACTTTCCATTTAGAATATTCGCACGATGTCCAGGTGATTCCATCCATGCTTTCACCACTGCATATGACGTTGTCTGCCCCTTAGCAATATTCTCAGCAGCAGCTTGGTATGAAATATTAAAATCTCTCATCATTTTAAATGGTGAACCATATGTTGGACTTGGATGACTAAAATAACCCTGCTTCATCATATCTGTAGATTTGTATCTTGCTACCCTTGATAATTGCCAATCTGGTTTAAGAGGAGCTAAACCATGTTTCTATCTTTCTTGATTTGTGTATTGAATGACTTGGTGTTCAATTTTTTTAATATGATCAATGTCAGGTATTGTTACGATTTGCCCAGGATAAATCAGATCAGGATTTGGTATTTGCTCATTTGCTTCAATGATTTCTGACAACCCAATTTTATGCCAGACAGATATTTTCCATAGAGTGTCTCCATGTTTCACTTC
>JAJUGF010000010.1 GCA_029268495.1 Gracilibacillus sp. | reverse complement strand
GTTCAAACAGCAAGTAGAAGAACAAATTAATCGTTTGGATACTTTGTCAAAAGATGTAACAAATCAAGATAGAAAGCGGATGAAAGAGCATTTTATTATTAGTAGTCATTATGAACTGAGATTTTGGGAGATGGCTTATCGTTTAGAAGCATGGAGTGAAGAAGGAGCTATATCACGATGAAGATGAATAAGAAACTTTCCTTATCAGATATTTTAATTACAATCGTCATAGCAGTTGTATTTAGTGTGATTTATAAACTATGGGGGCCATTGTATACTGCTTTATCTGTATTTGGTATACATTTAGATCAATTTATTTATGGCATGTGGTTTATTGCAGCAACCGTTGCATTTCTTATTATAAGAAAACCAGGTGTAGCTTTACTTGCTGAATTAGCAGCAGCACAAGGTGAATTTCTATTTGGTGGACAATGGGGTATTAGTCTATTAATTTATGGTCTTGTTCAAGGAATTGGTTGCGAGCTAGTTTTTGCGATGTTTCGTTATAAAAGCTACACATTAATTGTCATGTGTCTGGCAGCAATTGGGGCGACAATTGGATCACTAGTTTTGGATATATATTATGGATATATCACAGAATTAGTTTGGTGGAACCTGACGTTATTAATTGCGATTCGTACAGTAGGCGCAGTATTAATAACAGGCATATTTGCTTACTATTTGGTAAAAGCATTAGAAAAAACAGGCGTCACTAAATATGTAAGGCCAATTCATTCTAAACATTATGAATCACTAGAAGAAGAAGCAAGGTGATATGATGCATTCTATTGCAATTCAAATAGAGAATCTTCGTGTAAAATTTCCAGATAAACAATCATTTTTGTTTAAAGATTTATCTCTTACAATTCAAAAAGGTGAAAAAGTACTAATAGTTGGGCCATCAGGATCTGGTAAATCCACATTATTAAAGATATTAGCGAAAATCATCCCAAAGATTGTAGAAGTACCTTGTAAATATGATAATGCTATCTTACCTGTACAACCAGGATATGTTTTTCAAAATCCTGACCATCAATTTTGTATGCCATATGTAGATGAAGAAATGGCTTTTGTGTTAGAAAATCAACTTATCCATCGAGATAAAATGAAATTGCTCATACGTGAATATTTAGATTTAGTTGGTTTAACTTTACCTTCTAACCATACATTGATAGATCATTTATCTGGTGGTATGAAACAAAGACTTGCTATTGCTAGTGTATTAGCTCTTCAACCAGATGTTCTATTTCTAGATGAACCAACTGCTATGCTTGATCAAGAAGGAACAAATCAAGTATGGGATACAGTATGGAATATTTCTCAAAATAAAACACTTATTGTTGTCGAGCATAAAATCGATAGAGTAATAGACTATGTAGACAGAATGATTATGATAGACGACTGCGGGAATATTATTGCAGATGGCAATCCACATACACTGCTACGTCATAAAAAGTCATTATTTCAACAGTATGGTATATGGTATCCAAATATTTGGAATGACCATCCCATCCGCATAGATACGCAGCCAATGAAGAGTGTAATGGAAATCAATCACGCATCAGGTTATTATCAAAAAACAAAAGCAATACGAATAGAACATGCACAAGTAAATGAAGGAGACTTCATAACAATCTCTGGACATAACGGAGCAGGAAAAAGCACCTTATTACAAATGTTAGCCAAATTAATAAAATATGAAGGAAGATTACATTTACCTTTCCTGAAAGACAAACGTGATTTCTATAAATATGTAGGATATGTATTTCAAAACCCGGAGTTGCAATTTGTCGCTAACAACGTGTATGAAGAATTAGAGTTCTCTATTTCTCATATAAACAATCATAAAGAACGAATGAATAGGATAGAAGAGCATTTAGCTATCTATGAATTAGGTAATTGGAAAGAGGCGCATCCATATCAATTATCGATTGGACAAATGAAGAGATTAAGTGTAGCGACAGCAACAATTCGAAAGCCTAAAATCCTACTACTGGATGAACCTACATTTGGCCAAGATGCATATTACACTTTCACTATGCTTGATTATTTAAAACAACTTCAAAATGAAGCAACAACGATTATTATGGTGACACATGATTATCATATAACAACACATTATGCCAATAAAATATGGTATGTACAGAATGGTGTCTTAACAGATATAGTTGAAAATGGTATAGAGGATGCAAACTGGAGGACAATTAAAAATGCACATCGAATTTTATAAAAATCCAACATGGTTACATTATGTTAATCCTACATTAAAGTTTATATTATTCGTATTTTTATTTATTTTCTTCCTATTCATTCATCACTTACACTTTTTGATATATTTCACCGTGTTGCTTACACTAATCTATTATATTCAATTAGGATATCCAATAAAGTTGCTTTTTCTGTTAAGTCTACCAATGGTAATTATTTTTTTCACATCGTTTGTTTCTATGGCGTTATTTGGTAAAGGAGAAACAACACTTTTTCAATTTGCTTTCGTTCATATTACAGAAGAAGGTTTATACAGAGGTATTCATTTAGGATTTAGAAGTGTTATTTTTGGACTTTTAGGGATGATTTTTGCATTAACAACTAAACCTGTTTATTTCTTTTATTCTCTTATGCAACAACTATCATTACCTCCGAAAATCGCATATAGTTTTATGGCTGCAATACGATTATTACCAAATATAATTCAAGAATTCTTATCTTTACGCAAAGCATTGAAGGTAAGGGGTGTGATATTTAAAAGGAGTATACCTGGTTTTTATCAACAAATAAAACACTATGCTATCCCAATCTTAGCACTAAGTATACGTCGTGCCTATCATATTTCAGTTGCTATGGAAGCAAAACATTTTACGAATAACAGAAATAGAACGTACTATTATATCCTTAAATATAGCAAGAGAGATGTATATTTTGTTTTTTTGACAATCGTACTATTATTTGCAGCATACACCTTACAAAGATTCTATCCATTTCTACCTATTGACCGAATTGTTGCTTGATTTTTACTTGTTGGTATTCAACCGAACAGCGAAAGAATACCAACAAGTACTTTTAATATGCTACATTATTATTTTCTGTTACATTTTTAACATTGTACCACTTGCTACCTACATCTGAATAACGGGTATTTGCCATGATGACACTGCTTGTTGTGCTATCTGTTCTAAAAATCGCTTCATTCATTTCTTTAATCACAGAACCTTCAATTTTTAATGAAACGTGAAATGTACTACCACCAACTTGACGAACCATTTTACCTGCGTCTAGTGCAGTAAAATTATATATTTCAACATTAGATGGCGCATTAATTTGAAACATTTTGTCATAGCCATGTTGAGCCATTCCTCCACGTATTATCACATTTCCACTTGCCTTTACAGTTAATGCATCCTCGCCAATATCTTCCCATACCACATTTTGTATAACCGCATCACCATATGTGTGTATACCATCCGCCGCCGGATGACCTAAGACAACATTCTTTATTGTTGCTCCATCTTCTATTAAAAATACAGACTTTTGATTCTCTGCTTGACCACCATCACCTAAAGTGTCTGGATTTGCTACATATCGTTTTCCTTCACCATCAAATGTTTGTCCACTTTTAACAACGATTGTTTCATTTACGGTAATCGTTTCTTCTGGTTCCACTTCAACGATTTGCCACTGTTGATTCAATCCGTTGTGAAAATCCCATTGAACGACATTTGCTCCATTTGATAATGACCACTCGTATACTTCTAATGCTTTTCCACTAAAGCGATTGATAATACTAACATACCCATTACCCAAATCATTAATTTGCCATTGTTGACTCAACCCATTCCAATCTGCGTATTGTGCAATATTTGCCCCGTCTGTTGTTTGCCAATTATACACTTCCATTGCTTTAATACTATTTTGATTCACAATCTTATGATAACCTTGACCAATATCTACAATACGCCATTGCTGGTTGTATCCTTCTAGATCATCATACTGAACAATATTTCCATTATTAGTTGTTGACCAATTGTACACTTCTAATGCTTTACCGCTATAACGATTAATAATTTTATAGGATTTACTAGTATCGTAACTTGCAGCGAGCTGTTGAACAGAAAAGAAGCAAATGGATAGTGTAACTACACTTAGTATCATTATTAGTATCTTTACTTTCATTCCAATCCCTCCAAAGCATTTTTTAACTATTGGCCAATAGTTCACAATGTAATTAAAACATCCTAACTTATTAAGTACAATAGAAGTTATGAAATAGAGCAATATATGTATATTGAACAAATGTTGAACTTGTCCGTAATAATATTTGTAATCTTATACGTACAATTTATTGTTACACTATTGTTTTTTAAAACTTATTCTTGTATTCTTAAAGTGATAGCACTTTCATATTCGTATATGTTTAGGTGTAAGCGATTTTATAGGAGGGTATTATGGATAATAAAACAAAATGGAGTTTATTCGTTATTGCACTATTACTAATAAGCGGTATTCTATATGTTGGATTACGTGATAGTGAGGAAAAAGTAGCAGATGGGAATCAGTCAGATGTGACGGATGATTTGACAAGTGAGAAGAAACCAAGTTTTTCAAATGTAGCCATACACGATCCGTCCATTATTAAAGATGAAGATACATACTATGTTTTTGGTACACATATTGAAGCAGCTAAATCAACTGATTTAATGAATTGGGAAACATTCACGAATGGCTATCAGTCTGTAGATAATGCATTGTATGGTAATTTATCAGAAAATTTAGCGGGTTCATTTGAATGGGCAGGGGAAGATGACGCAGATAGTGCTGGAGGATTTAGTGTATGGGCTCCTGATATTTTTTGGAATGCTGATTATGTAAATGAAGATGGTACAAAAGGGGCGTATATGATTTATTACAGTGCTTCTTCAACATATATTAGGTCAGCGATAGGTTATGCAGTATCTAAAAATATTGAAGGTCCTTATACTTACAAAGACACGATTATGTATTCTGGTTTTACTGAGAACGAAGCATATGATGAAAATAGTGATGTGAACAAAGAATGGACAAATACACATTTAACACAATTAATTGAAGAGGGCAAAGTAAGCGGAAAAAGTGATGCTTGGTTTAATAGTGATGGGTCTTATAATAATCAGCAATATCCAAATGCGATTGACGCTAATTTGTTCTACGATGAAAATGACAAACTGTGGATGGTATATGGATCATGGTCTGGTGGCATTTACTTATTAGAAATGAATAAAGAAACTGGTCAACCTATTTATCCAAATGAAGATGGTTTAACAGAAGACGGCCGTTTTATTGATCGATATTTTGGAACACATATTTCTGGGGGTTATGGTAAATCAGGAGAGGGACCTTATGTTGTTTATGACAAGGAGAGAGAGTACTACTATTTATATGTAACATATGGTTGGTTAGGTGCAGATGGTGAATACAATATGCGAGTATTCCGATCTGAGAATCCAAATGGACCGTATGTCGATGCGGATGGAAAGCCTGCCGTATTACCAAATAATACAGATAATGCACCATTTGGAAACAAAATGATGGGACATTTCTTGTTTGATCGTAAAGTAGGAGAAGAAGGTATGGGTAGCGGATATGGTTACATGTCTCCAGGACATAATTCTGTCTTCGTTGATCCTGATACAAATGAACAATTTGTTGTATTCCATACTAGATTTCCAGACACGGGTGAAATGTTTGAACTAAGGATTCATCCAATCTACTTCAATGAAGAAGATTGGCCAATATTTGCTCCATACCGCTATACTGGTGAAAAATTAACTAAAGTATCTGACGATGAAGTTATTGGGGATTATCAATATATCAATCACGAAAAAGATAATAGCAACATACTAAAACATTCCTCGTTCATAACATTACATGAAGATCACACTGTTAGTGGTGAAATAAAAGGAACATGGGAACGTTATGATGATTATCGTATAAAAATTACAGCGAACAATATTGAATATGATGGTGTTGTAGTCAAACAGTGGGATCCTAAATCGAATCAATATGTTCTGGCATTTACCGCATTATCAAACAAAGGTGTCACCATGTGGGGTAGTAAAGTTGCAGCAGTATCAGATGAAGACGTTGTAGCAAAAGTGGAAAAAGACTTGAACATTGGCCGATTAGACAATGTTACAGATGATATCACCTTACCTAAAATTGGCGTAAATAATAGCAAAATTGAATGGAAGAGTTCTGATGAATCTATCATCTCTGTAAATGGGAAAGTTAATAGACAAAATGAAGATCGTACGATTCAGCTTACTGCAGTTATCTCTAAAGGAGAGAAATCGATAAATAAGGAATTTGAAGTAACTGTGAAAGCAAAAGACGAGTCAGATAAAGTGATTGAACAATATACGTATGCATTTGATGATAACTTACATGAAACAAATGACCAAGCAAATGCAGGATCTATTACTGGAGATCGTTTGAATAATAGTAATGGTGAGATTACGTATGAAGAAGGGGTACTAGGCAAAGCAGCATATTTCAATGGGGCGTCAGGTATTCGTCTTCCTTCTAGTTTAATTCAATCCGATTCTTATTCGATTTCTATATGGTTACATCCTGAAGAATTGACCCAACACACGCCAACTTTCTTTGCTGCAAAAAATGAGAATAGTTGGATTAGTTTAGTTCCTCAAGGTGCAGCGAATGGGGAAACAATGGTGTGGTCTGGAAGTGCGACATGGTATGATGCACCAATTGGTCAAACAATTCCGGTAGGAGAATGGTCACATATTGGAGTAGTTGTTGAGAATAGTGACATACGTGTATACCTTAATGGAGAGAATGCTTTCAATGGGAAAGATTTTCCTAAAGTATTAGATGAAATGAGTAGTTACGGTCTTGGTGTGAATTATTGGGACCCGCCATTTAAAGGAATGATGGATGAATTGCATATTTTTAACAGGACAATTACTGATGATGAAATGAAAGAGTTAGCGAGTATAAATGATTAAAAAAGATGATTAATGTAAAGAAGGCAACTTACACTGTTGTCTTCTTTTATTGTCTTTCGTGTAGAATTGAATTAAGATGAATAGGGAAGAAGCTACTAAAGGAGAAATACGTCGTGGAAAATTATTTAACTTATGAACAAATAAAAAGCAAGTGCGAAAAATTAAGTGAAGAGTATGAAATAGATGAAACTCATTTTTTTGATATCATTTATATAATATTAGATTCTGATATTTCTGTTGAATCAAAACTAATAAAAAGTTATCAAGAATTATTAAATAAAGTGAACGATGAGATCAACACAATGGAACAATTCATGGATGTCAGACCAAGTTGTGCAATGGGATGTGCGTTTTGTTGCTATTATCCAATCATTATTAATCATCTCGAAAAGAAATGTATGGAGGAATCTATTCGTGCAATGCCTGAATCCAGACAAAACAAAATAAAATCACATATTCTTTCATATAAAGAGAAATATAAAAATGAATTAGTAGAATTATCCAATCTAGATAGAGATAACGAACAGTTCAAAAACAATTACAAAAAATTAAATATTCCATGTGTAATGTTAGATACTTCTACGAATTCATGTCTAGCATATGAAATTAGACCATTACCTTGCAGAACATATGTGAACTATGCAAATCCCGCTGTATGTGCCACATCCACAATGCCGAAAGAGCCCGTTAGTTATGAATTTCTTTATTCACAATATATGGGAGCATTACATGAATTAGTTAGTGAATTATATGAAGAAGATAATCTAGGTTTTGCCAGATACCCTGATGATTTTTATGAAGAAAAAATGCTATTTGAATGGTTTGCTTCAAATCATGAATAGATAGTACAAAAAACAGACCTATTGAATCAAAAGGTCTGTTTTTATATGAACGTTAAGTTACATGACACTACTCAGTTTATTTGTCTGTTTTGCAATTAAGATTGGTGATTTTATTGAACCGATGATGGTTTCTTTTGATGAAATAAAAGAATGTTTATCAACAATTGCATTTTCAATATATGCACCAGATTTAATGAGACAGTGATCAAAAATAATAGAATTCTTAATTGTTGCACCTTTTTCGATAGTTATCCCTTGAAAAAGAATACTATGATCAATCGAACCATCAAGCTGACATCCACTGCCTAAAAGTGAATTGCAAACTGTAGCATTTTTTCCATACTTTGTTGGACTATAGTGGCTTTCTTTTGACTTTATGATTTCATTTTTTTTCATTAAATTTTGATAATTATTTCTATTTAATAATAACATGCTACAATGATAATACTGTGTTGATGAATCCATGTAATAATACTCATCTACATATACATATGATTCTGTATTGTATTGTTTAAATTCTGTAATGATTACATCGATTAATTGTTTGCAACTAGTTAATTTTGCTTTCTTGATTAATTGAATCAAACATTCTTTCTTTATCATATATACTCCAGTAAATAAAGCTCCATTATGATGATATGATATTTCTTTCACTTTTCCATTTACATCACTCATAACGGAGATAGAATTAGAACGCTTCTGTGTATCATTTGTCACAAGAAACGTCATATCATTATTGTTGCTAATATGCTGTTCCATCATTGATTGATAAGAGGTATTAGTAATAAAGGTACTACCACTAATTAATAGATGTTCTGCATTACTTTTTTCAATACAATCCCAATTCTTAATAAAATAATCTATATCACTTTGTTGTATTATATCAGGAGAAGAAGGGAGGATGTATAGTCCTTTCTTGTAAGTATTTAATCCCCAATCTAAACCTGAGCCTAAGTAATTCAGTAAAGAGCGAGATTTAGTATGTGTAAATATGGCAATTTCATTTATTTCTGAATGAATAAAATTGTTTAATGTAAAATCAATAAAACGGTAATTAGAAGCAAATGGTATTGCAGCTACACATCGATCATTTGTTAACGATGAAAAATCATCTCTATCTGTCATTAAATTAATAATCCCCATTACTTTACTCATATGTTTAAACCACCGACTTTTTGTTCTGCTAAGATATATTCATTTGTTAGAATAAGGGGTTCTTCTGTTACAGGTACTTTAATAGAGGTGTAATCAGGAATAATAACATTTTCTTGAATGATGACTCTTTCTAAATCAACATATCGACCAATTGTCGCCCCTTGATGAATGACAGATTGCGAGATTGTGGAATATTTATTTACATGTACATTTTCAAATAATACGGAATTCTGGATTATTCCTGCAATCGTACATCCATCATTTACAATCGATTTGGTTACATGGCCACCTTCCATAATTTGATGTGGTGGAAAATCGAGATTTTGCGTATATGTAAACAAATGTGAATCCTGATTGAATTCAGTAAATTCACCGTCTAATAATTCCATATGCGCTTCCCAGTAACTTTCTATTGTTCCAACATCTTTCCAGTATCCTTGAAAAGGAAATACATAAAGTTTTTTATTTTGTTGAAGCATCTTAGGTAAAATATCCTTGCCAAAATCATGGTTAGAGTTGATATTTTCATTATCTTTATTCAAATATTCTTTCAATATATCCCAATTGAACACATAAATTCCCATTGACGCTAAATTACTTTTTGCATGCATTGGCTTTTCTTCAAATTCCGTTATTTCAAACTGAGTATTTCTATGAATAATTCCAAATCTCCTGGTGTCTTCCCATGGTACATGAATCGCTGAAATGGTAACATCTGCTTGCATATTTTTATGATGTGCGATTAATTTGTTATAATCCATATGATAAATATGATCACCTGATAAGATAAGTACATATTCTGGTTGAAATTGATCAATATAATCTATATTTTTAGTAATTGCATCAGCCGTTCCTTCATACCATTCTCCACCATTTACATTTGTGAAAGGGGAGAGAAGTGTTAACTTATTCTTGGAATGATCGAAGCCCCAAGCATTTCCTGAACCAATATGTTGATGAATTGTATGTGCTTGGTATTGCGTAACAACACCTACTGGAGTCATGTTCGACTGCATACAATTGCTTAAAGCAAAATCAATTATTCTATATTTTCCACCAAACGGTACGGCTGGTTTGGCTATATTACTTGTTAACTTACCAAGTCTTTTTCCAACACCTCCAGCTAACAACATTGTTACACATTCTTTCTTCATTAATTGTTTCCTCCTTCACATACATAGAAAAATATCGATTGAAGTACTGTAGTGGAGGTAATGACTCACACTAATCATAAAAATCAGACAGTATTCAATTAAAAACGAACTGTTATTATCCTATGTGTGAAGAATAGTATTATTACTACAAATTAATATAAACCGCTTTCACAACATATTATTTTGTTTTGGATTCAAGAAGTTCAATTGTATGGTATTGCAAGGATTCAAAGCTAAAGTGGTAAGAGAATAAATGAGCAGTTGCTAGAATAAATCTATTACATAATAAACAATTGATAGTGTTGTATATATTGTTATAAGCCAATAGATTTTATGTTTACACGTATAATTTAATTTAAAGGAGTGATTACAGATTACATTCATACATGAGCAAAAAAATAATGTGCGTTTGAAACAATAGAAAGTTAGAAAGTTATGATGAAGAGTAATATTTCAAATTATATGAACAGATTGAGTCAAGTAAGAACAATGAGAGGGAGCATACGTGTATTAGTGTTAAATTTGTTTGTACTATTAAATCATTTATTCTAGTTAACATAATATTTATTATACGAAGTGATTAATTAGAAGCATCTCACTATCTCAAATGTTAAGTATACTTGAGATAGTGAGATAAAGTTTATTTTTTTAGATCCACTTTATTTAATGGTTTGATAGCTGGTCCTTCAATTACATTACCTTCGTAACTAAACCTGGATCCATGACATGGACAATCCCAAGTTTTTTCACTATTGTTCCAATTTAATTCACAACCCAAATGTGTACATGTTGTATCAACTGCATGTACATTTTTTGATGCATCTTTGTACACACCGACCGTTTGACCATTGTGTTTAATTTTTGTTGCGCTTTTTTCTGTTAAATGATCTATCGAATTTGAATTACCTTCAAGCTTACCTTTAATAAACTCTTTTGCAACATTTGAATTGTTTGCGATGAATTGTTTCATATCAGGATCTGCATGAAATCTTGTCGGTCGATACAATTCCTCATAAGGATTCTTATGATCCATAATTAGGTCTGTAATTAAACTAGCTGCAACCATACTATTTGTCATTCCCCATTTTCTGTATCCACTTGCAACAAAAACCTCTGGATGCTTTTTATTGAGTCGACCGATATATGGTAATTTATCTAGTGTTTCATAATCTTGTGCAGACCATTGATATATCCATTTATCCACATTTAATGTTTGTTTTGCATCACGCTTTAAAATCTCATAAGGAGAATCCTCATTCTTATACTGCCCTGTTTTATGACTTTCTCCACCATATAACCATATTTCTTTATCATCCATGCGAATTGTTCGTAGAGAACGCTTCGGTTTATCTATTTCTAGGTACATACCACCAGGATAGGATTTATTTGATGTAAATGCAGTAACATATGATCTCTTAGGCTGCAATCTAGCACTATAAAATGCTTCACCCTCATAAAAAGGAAATTGTGTTGCAATGACGACATAATCACAAATTACTGTATGTTGGTTGACAGCTCTTACAACTCGGTGATCTGCATGATCAATGTCATAAACAGGTGTGTTTTCATATATTCGTCCACCATGATGAATAATTGCTTCAATGAGTTCCTTTATGTAAAGAATTGGATGAAATTGTGCTTGTTCTCTCATCTTTAACCCATACTTTATTGGGATTTGTTCTAATGGCAATTCAAGAAGTCCCTCGCCATTAATATTTAATTGTTGATATGCCTCAAATTCTTTTTCTAATTTTTTTTGATTTTTATCTTCGTTCGTATATAAATATGCATCTTGTTTCTCAAAATGGCATTCCATCACATGTCCACTTATAATTGCTTCCATCTTCGTTAACGCTTCTTCTTGACTCTTATAATATTGAAATGCTTGTTCTTTACCGAAATGTGAAATCAATTCATGATATATACAATCATGCTGTGCGGTGATTTTCGCTGTAGTATGTCCTGTTGTAGCAGATCCAATTTGATTTCGCTCTACAACAACAACATTTACGCCATGTTTAGCCAATAAATATGCTGTAGTTATACCTGTAATACCTGCCCCAACAACACAAACAGTTGCTTTTTCGTTTTTATTCAGCTGGTCAAAAGACTTTATCTCTACATTTTCGTACCATATAGTATTTGTCATGGATACACACAACCTTTCTGTATAGTAATTGCTACTTTATAGGATTCACCAAAACAGAAAGGATTATTTATCTCTATTTTCTCTTTCGCATCATATAATATGTATTTACAGGTTGGTCTACTTTCACTTTTACCTTCATCATTGGGTGTCTCGCTTCAGTCAACGGCTCGTCATCTATACTATAAATTTCTTTTATTGTTTGTTTAAAAAGATGCATCTTTGGACCGAAAAACTCAATATCATCACCTATTTTAAAATAATTTCGCTGTTCGATTGTTGCTAGTTTCGTTTGGGGATCATAATCCAAAACCAGCCCTGCAAAATCATACTTTGGTAAACGTTCAGGCTTGCCAAAAAGCTGGTCTTTGTCTGAAGGTGTATGATAATAAAAACCTGTTGTAAGTGATCTTTGTGCTGCTTTCCAAATTTCATCAATCCACGTTTGTTGTAGTATATAGTTATTAGGATTTTGTTTATATTCATCAATAATTTTACGGTATACATTTACAACTGTTGCGACATAATGAATACTTTTCATTCGTCCTTCAATTTTTAAGCTCTCTACACCTAAATTAAGTAAATCTGGTACGTGTTCTACCATAGACAAATCTTTAGAACTCATTGTAAATGCTGCATCATCTGTTATGATTTGCGACTCATTTTCATTTGTCTCTTCAAATAAATCATATTTCCATCTACATGACTGTGCACATCCACCACGATTGGCATCTCTTTCTGTCATATGATTACTTAATACACACCTGCCAGAATAAGATATACACATGGCTCCATGAATAAATGTCTCAATTTCAATGTCAACATGTGCTTTGATTGATTTAATTTCTTCGACACTTACTTCTCTTGCAAGTACAACTCGAGAAATACCTAAGTCTTTCCAAAATTGAATTGCACGCCAATTTGTAATCGATGCTTGTGTACTTAAGTGTATTTCTAAATTAGGAGCGGCCTTCTTGCATAGTTGAATTAATGATGGATCTGCAATAATGACAGCATGAATACCTATTTCATACAATGTTCGAAAAAAGTCTTCTGCACCTTTTAAATCATCGTTATGTGCAATGATGTTTGCAGCAACATAAACTTTTGCATGATATTTATTCGCAAAATTAACCCCTTCTACCATGTCTTCATATGAAAAATTACCTGCTTTTGCGCGTAATCCAAATTGTTTCCCACCAATATATACTGCATCTGCACCATAATGAATTGCAAATTTTAATTTTTCTAAATTACCTGCTGGAGCTAATAATTCTGTCTGCACTTCTTATCCTCACCTTATTATTAATAAATTTGTTTTTTATAATAAAAACCTGTATCTAATTTTCTATGCTTTGGTTGCAATACTTCAATCTTTTCCATTAATTGAGTCACTTGACTAGCGTATATATCCGAATCTTCCATGTATACATTTATTGCTTCCCTGTAACATTTAGCCATTTCCACATTATAGTCCATACTTTTCAAAAAGCCGTTGACCCTTATTTTACATATTCCATTATCAAATAGTTGTGGCAAGTGTTTTAACATACATATATCATTTGTTGACATAATATGAGTTCCATTGACATCTTCAAATATCGGATAATGTGTATCATCTTCCTTAGCTTGTCTAATGAAATAAGCGTTCTTTTCCTCTTTATTCATTGATGTGTATTGATAATAATTGGATACAAGTGGTCTTTTTGATTGAAAAATACATGTCATTCCTTGGACTTGTACTTCTACAGGAATAGCTAAATTGTTTTGTATTTCTATGATCTCATCTAAAGATAATTCATTGGATAAAACTACCCTATCAACACCAATATCTTGCCAAAAACGCAATGTTTTATAATTAGTAGCTAATGTTTCTGGGTGATAAAATAATTTCGTCTTTATGTGTTGTTCTTTCACTATTGACATAACACCTGGATCTCCAAAAATGATTGCATCAACTTGTAGTGCATCTAATTTATTTATATAGCTTGTTAACTCATCTAGCATGTCTTCGTGAAAAATAGCATTAACAGAAACATATAATTTCTTGTTGTATTGATTTGTTAATTTTCTAATTTCAATAAGTTCGTCTAAATCTACGTCACCTAATGTTCTTAAACTAAACATACTGTGACCACAAATAACACTATCAATATTTACATCGTGAATCAGTAACGATGTTTCTTCTACATTTCGGGTATATGCAATTAATTCAATTGACAAAACAAACTCTCCTTCATGTTAGAACTACTTGGTTTTTTTATTAGCCACGTGTATCTATCTGAATTAAAATCTCTATCCACAAAATATAGTAGATTTTAATCCTTCTTGCAGTGATTCATTTCACACATCGGATTCATTTGATATACTAAAAAGAAAAAAGGTGATTTGTAATGGAGACAAAACATTTAATCGTTTCTGGAAAGGTGCAAGGAGTAGGCTTTAGAAGTTTTACACAACAAACAGCTAGTAAGTACAATATAGTCGGAACAGTTAAAAATTTAGAAGATGGTAATGTAGAGATTGTCGCACAAGGTACTGGAGAAGACATTACATTATTTATCAAGAAAATTCATAAGGGGCCTTTTTGGTTTGCAAAAGTTACTAATGTTGAGATTTCTGACATTGATAAAACTATTGAAGATAAGAGCTTCTCGATTATTTATTGAAAGATGTATAGTGGTCATATAGATATCAAAAAAAAGAGCTACTATAATAGCAGCTCTTCTTTTGATATTCACTTTACTAACATTAAATAGTGGTAATAGATTATTTATCTTCAAAAAATTTACGATTTAACGCTATGTACTCATGTTCTTCATCAGGTACTTCATCTTCCATATAAATCGCCTCTACAGGGCATACTGCTTCACATGCTCCACAATCAATACAAATATCTGGATCGATATAGAACATATCTTTTCCCTCTTCTATACAGTCAACAGGACAAACTTCTACGCATTCTCCTGCTTTTTCTTGTTCACAAGGTGATGTTATTACAAAAGCCAAGACTGTCCCCTCCTTCTATAAAATCTATTCATGTCATGTATAGTTGCTAATACATTAACACATAAAACAAAAAAGCTCGATTATAATTATAGCTCATTTAGACTATAAATCAAATGAATTAGACATTTTTGTCCCAAATTCTTTCGACTAGAAATTCTCCACCAATTTTTTGAACTAAATACATATCTGGATTTGTAAGTGATTTCCACTCATGAAAACCAAACTCCACTTGAAATCTTTGTAACATTAATGCTAATAAATTCCCATGTGTTACGATAACTATATTTTGATAATTTGCATCATTTAAACATTCATTTATCACAGAATTAGCACGATTTAATGCTTCCTGTGAAGACTCTCCACCAGGAAGTTTAAATAGATAATTATGAAAAGATTGTTCTAGTATGTCTATCCAATCATCAATTGGTTCATTGCTTAACATTCTTTCTTCTAAACGTGTGTCTGTTTCAATCTGTAAATTTGCGCGGTCTGCAAATGGTTTTATTGAATCCTTTGCACGTAAATAAGGACTAGAAATAATTCGATCAACAGTAAAACTTAAATTGCCTATCGTGTTCGATAATTCAAATGCTTGTTTATTGCCTCTTTTTGATAGCGGCGAATCTTTGTGTTGACCTTCTGCATGACAATGACGAATGAATAATAATCTTTTCACATTTATCAGCTCCTAGGTGTATCATAGCTATATTCCTACTATTTAATTAAATATTCCCATTTTATGTGAGAATTAAACATACACTTTACAACTCGACGAAATATTCTTTTCTAAATCCAGCAATTCTATTCGTATTATCTATAATGAAATAAAATTCATCTGTTTCATTTTTAACATCGTATTTCTTCCCAGCTGTTAACACATCGTTCACTTTGTATTTCTTAGCGTTTGTATGAACACATTCAATTACTTTTATCGTATCATTCGATTCCCAATTTCGATGAATCATTGTAACTCCCCTTTCTCTATGAATTAATCATATCACGATTTAGAATTTATACAAGCCGTCTTTAGTTTACATAATAATATTATTGTATATCCAAATAAAAACGTCATTGCTTTATTTTTCTTCAAATAAAACTAGATATTGTTCCAATCCTTCTTTTTTAAAATTTTCTTTAGGAACAAATCGTAATGCAGCTGAATTGATACAATACCTCACGCCACCTTTATCTAATGGACCATCATCAAATACATGTCCTAAATGTGAATCTGCATCTTCACTTCTGACTTCAATACGTCTCATACCATGTGATGTGTCAAGATTTTCTTTTAATGAATGATGATTGATCGGTTTAGTGAAGCTTGGCCAACCACACCCTGCATCATATTGGTCTGTTGAAGAGAACAATGGTTTGCCGCTCACAATATCTACATAAATGCCATCTTGAAAATGATTCCAATATTCATTATCAAACGGTCGTTCGGTGCCATTCTCTTGTGTAACATGATACTGAATAGGCGTTAATTTCTTTTTTAACTCAGACTTAGAATATTGCTTTGTCCAATGCTTTTTGATAAATGATGCGCGTCCAGATCCTTTCTTGTACATCTGGTAGTGAAAGTTCTGTTTTTTATAATAATCTTGATGTTTTTCTTCTGCCGGATAAAATGTCTTTGCAGGTACAATCTCTGTAACAATAGGATTGTTAAACTTCTTACTATGTTGAAGTATCTCTCTAGATTTTTCCGCCATTGCCTTTTGATTTTCATTTGTATAATATATAGCTGTCTTATAGGAATCTCCACGGTCATGGAATTGTCCCCCATCATCTGTTGGGTCAATTTGTTGCCAATAATATTCTAGTAACTTTTCATAGGACATAATGGAAGGATCATAAGTGATTTCAACAGCTTCTTTGTGACCGGTCGTATTCGTGCAAACTTCTTCATAAGATGGATTTTCTGTCGTACCACCTGTGTAACCTGACACTACTTGAATAACACCTGGTTGTTGATCAAATGGCTCCACCATACACCAGAAACAACCCCCAGCAAAGATGGCTCTTTCATAATTATTCGTACCCATTTTTCAGCCTCCTTCTCTATATGTACTATTATTTTGCGCTTTTCTTCTATAAAAATCAAGTAGTCTGATTTAGTTGATACATAATCAATAGTTCAACCTACTAATTAAAAAAATCGAAAAAAAATGTTATCACTGCTTCTAAATACCTTAACAGATTTAAAACGTGTTCAAAAAATAGCCACTCAACAAGCAAATTACTTGTTGAGTGGTTAAAAGTGATTTGTTCAGATGTATAGTTTAGGACCACTTTTTTTGATTTTATTTGCATTCTTTTTGTTAGATTCAACTTCTATAGATAATTCATCCGTTTGTGAGGTGGTTTTCTCAGTGTTTTCACTTTCCAATTCTGTAGTATCCTCATTGTTTAGTTCACTAAATGCTTTCATCATGTTAATTAATTTAGGAGCGTTTTTTATCATTGGTCCATACTCTTTAATAAGAGGAGTTGCCTGTTGTGCTACTTTTAATACTTGTTGGACATTGTTTAATGTTCCCATTAATTTGGAACCCCCACCAGCGACATTTCCTATTGATGATGGTGCCGTATTCGCAGGTATAATTTTTTGTAAAATCCCCTGTATACCTCGTGTAGCTTGTGGTGCTTGATTTGGCATAAATCCTCTATTAAAATGATTCATCATCTGGTTTTGTTGCATTGGTAATTGGCGATGCATAGGATATGGTGACTGATTCGGTTGACGAAACATATTCAAATGATCTCATCCTCTCATATAGTTCTTTATTAATATATGAAAGCTGCCTGTATTTGTATAGGCAATAAAATATTTCCCAGGCAAGCGCAAATCTAGACAAATTCTCTTATTTCCTGCACCTTATTATAATGTATGAAATGATGCGAATGAACCTTCATTTGTACTTGTCACGATTAATTGAGTCTTAATTTCTTCCTTCAATTGAGGAACATGAGAAATGACGCCAATAATTCGATGCCCTTGTTGTAAATCTTTTAAACATTGGATTGCTTGTTCAAGAGAAACTTCATCTAATGTCCCAAAACCTTCATCAATAAATAAAGTATCTAATTGCACCCCACCTGCATGGGATTGAATGATATCAGCCATACCCAATGCTAAACTTAATGCAGCTTTAAATCCTTCTCCACCAGAAAGAGTTTTTACAGAACGTCTTCTGCCTGTATAATGGTCTAATACTTCTAAGTCTAATCCGCTTTGAGCTCCTCTTCTTGCAATTTCTGTACTTCTGATTAATTGAAAACGATGGTCTGTCATTTTATCTAATCGGATATTTGCTTGTAATAGTATTTCATCTAAAAAAGTTGACAATACAAAACGTTCAAAAGATAATCGCTGACTATTATCCCCTTTTACTAATTTAGCAATTTCACCAATATGATAATACTCCTCTTCTTTTTCTTTCAATTCTTTCTCTAAATGACTAATCGATTGTTTGTATTTTTCAATTTGCTCCATTTTGATAACGAATACTTGTTCTTTTTGAGTCAGACTTGTGAACACTTCATTTGTTACTTCTATTTCATTGTCTAAGCTAGATAGATTAGGTTTTGTTTTATCCTCTAAATAATGATGTAATGTTTCTATTGTCTCTAAAACGACATGTTTTTTTTCATCAAACTCCTTAATCGCATTTTCCAATAATTGTATTCTAGCTTCAGGTAATAGAGACTGCTGGTAAGATTTCATTGAATCAAACCCATATTTTTTTAACATTTGGAGTAATGCTTCATACTCCATATTTTCTCTTTCAACTAATTGCTTTTCAAAATGAATACTTTGTTGCCATTGAGTATCTATTTTATTTCTCTCTTCCTTTAGCTTTTCTGTAGATTCTTTAATGGTATTCCACTCATCTATTTTCTTTTTGTAAGATTCTGTCAATTTGTTTAGTTCAGCACGAAATTGTCCTAAGTTAGTAAACTCTTTCGGCATTTGTTCTTCAATTGTTGCAATTTTTGCTTTTGACTGTTGAAATTCCTCTATATACCTTTCATAATCTTTCTCTAGTAAGGACATTTTTTCTTTATTTGCTCCAATTTTATTCTCAATTATATGGATATCTTGAAGTTTTTTATTTATTTCTTCTATTTTGTAGTTTGTATCATTTAATACTGCTTTTTCTTTCTTCACTTTTTCAATCAGTTCTTTTTTTAGAGACGAGATACTATCTACATTCCATTGCGTTTCTTTTTCTGTTAAGGCATCGTAAAGTCTTGTTAGTAGTTCTTTCTTTGCTTCACCTTTTTCTCGAATAGCGTATAACTTGCGTTCCATTTGTGTATTCTCGTTTTCCATCTTTGTAACCTTTAACTTCTCTTCCTTTAAGTTCCATTCTGCCGCTAATTCGTGTGTTTCTACATTATTTAAGGAATGCTCAATAGAACCACAGACAGGACATGGTTGACCTGCAGTGAGTGTACTTCTTAATTCAGAAGCAAGGTTATCAAAATAACTATTCTCTATTTTTTCATATGCTTTATTCGCACGATTTACAAGTTCTTTGTGATCATCTAATAGTTTCTTTGTTTGCATGTATTCTTTTCGAAGTTTGGATCTTTCCTCTTCTTCATTAAGAATATCATTGCATACGTTTATCTCTCGGTTAAAATTAGTATGGTTGAATTCTGCTTGTTGTTTTTTGTTTTTTAATTTGTTCAATTGCTCGTTAAATTGATATTGTAAATCTTTCGTATGTTGTAATGTTTGCAATTCACCATTTAATTGCTGCAATGTTTGTTTAATTTGTTTGGTCTTTGTTTCGCGACTATCTCTTTTACGAATTAATTCTTCCATTATCATTACTTTTTCAAGTAACTGTTCTTGTTCATGAATATCGTGTCGCATTTTCTCACGAATCTCTTCTTCTTTCACTAATAAATCATATTGAGCTTTGATGGAACGGAATTTTTCTTCCATACTAGAAAGTTTAATTTTTAACCTTTCACTTTCTTTTTTTTGGTCTGCCGTCTCCAAGTTACGTCGCTTCCATTGCGTTTCATATGGCTTTATAATCTCCGCTTTCTTCGCTAAAGATAAACTCTCTTTCTTCTGATTCATCTCTGGTTCCTTGTTTAATAATATATCTTTGTTCTGAATAGCAAGTTCTAATTCATTAAACTTTTCAACTAATTGTTTTTTCACATATCGTTCTTCTTGTAATGTGTTTAGTTTCTTTCTTTGGACTTCTTTTTCGTTTCTTAGTGAATCTAATTTAGAAACAAATTCTAGATAAACATGATGTAATTGCTCCATGACAGGGGCATCAGAAGATAATTCAATGGAATCTCCAATAATTTGTGCTTTTTCTTGTTCTAGTTTCCATTCAATTTGTTGAATCGTTTGTTTTAAATCATTCGCATCTTCTTTTATCTTTTCCGTCATATTCGCATAAAAATATGTACGAAATATCTTTTGTAAAATTTCTTCACGTTCTTTACTGTTTTCAGAAATCAATCTACGAAATTCACCTTGTGGTATCATAATCATTTTGCGAAATTGCTCATAATCTAAGCCAATTAAAGATTGCAATGTTTCATTCACATCTTTTATTTTGGCCTCTAACAAT
>JAJUGF010000009.1 GCA_029268495.1 Gracilibacillus sp. | reverse complement strand
TACTTTATCAAGTAATGAATATAAAATAATAATAATTTTAATCTAGGAGGTAATGCATGAAGAAAAACAATCTTATTTCATATATATTGATAGGTCTTGGAACTTTCTTTCTGCTAAAAGAATTGAAGATACCAATTCTTACTGATTTTTATTCATGGCCTACATTACTAATTTTACTCGGTGCAGCATTTTTCATTCATGCCTATTCTGCAAAAGAATATAAGAACATCTTTCCTGCAGTTATTTTATTAGGTTTGGGTGTGCACTTTCATGGAATAGCACATTATTCATTTTGGATAGATCATTGGGGCGTATATACTTTTATTGTTGGATTAGCTTTTTTTCTTCGTTTTCTAAAGACAAAACAAGGAATTGTACCAAGTATTATATTAATTGGTATTTCTATTTTTGCCATCTTTGTTGACAATCAGCCAAGTTGGTTTGTTTGGATTTACGACATTATGAATTGGATAGAACGTTTTTGGCCTCTTTTATTAATCGGTATTGGTGTATATCTTTTATTAAGAAAAAAATAAAATGAGAATATTTTTCTTATCATTTGTTGTTTCACAATAAAAAGTAATACGACACCACTCTATTTAGTAATTAGGAAATGAATGATGTGTATATCCTGTTCTGGCATGGCTATTTCACTATCATATGTTCAGCTAACTTGTCCAAACACAAATAAAAGCTCAAGATAACCGAATAAAGTTATCTTGAGCTTTCTTTTTTATATGCAAAATCACTTTGTTGTTGTTTCTCTAATATCTAGACATTTTCCTATTTCTTCACTATTTGGTCAATAAAGTGCCATACTGCTTCTTTTCCTTCTCCAGTTTCTGAAGAGAAGGGAATAATTGTGTCATTCGAATCCATGTCTAGTGTATTGATTACCCTAGTCAAATGTGCACCTTTTTTGTTTTTTGGAATTTTATCTAGTTTTGTTGCAATAACCAATACAGGAATATCATAATGTTTTAAAAAATTATACATCATCACATCATCTTCTGTTGGTTTATGTCTAATATCCGTAATTAATACGGTAACTTTCAATGTTTCTCTTAGGGAAAAGTATTCTTCCATCATTTTTCCCCATTTTTCTCGTTCTTTTTTTGATACCTTCGCATAACCATAACCTGGAACATCTACAAAATAGAATAAATCATTTATTGTATAAAAATTTAACGTTTGCGTTTTTCCAGGTTTAGAAGAAGTTCTTGCCAAATTCTTACGATTCAATAATTTATTTATAAATGATGATTTTCCAACATTAGACCTACCTGCAAGTGCTATCTCAGGCATTCCATCCATAGGATATTGCTTTTGCGATACAGCACTTATAATAATTTCTGCTTTATTTACTTTCATTATTACCCTCCAGTAATGCTATTTGTAAAACTTGATCCAAATGACTCACTGGAATAAACGTTAATTGTTCTCTGACGCTTTCTGGTATATCATCTAAATCCTTTTTATTCTCCTCTGGAATAATAATCGTTGTAATACCAGCTCTGTGCGCAGATAAAGATTTTTCCTTAAGTCCACCAATCGGTAAGACTCGTCCTCTTAACGTAATTTCACCAGTCATACCAACTTCTTTTTTCACTGCTCTATTTGTCAATGCAGATACAAGAGCTGTGGCCATTGTAATACCAGCTGATGGACCATCCTTAGGTGTAGCCCCTTCTGGTACATGAATATGAATATCATAATTCTCGTGAAAACTTGGATCTATATTTAACTCGTCTGCTCTTGAACGAATATAACTAAATGCTGCTTGAGCGGATTCTTTCATTACATCGCCCAATTTCCCTGTCAATGTGAGTCTGCCTTTCCCTTTTGCCAAACTAACCTCAATGGAGAGAATATCCCCTCCAGCTTGTGTGTAGGCTAACCCTGTTGCAGCACCAATTTGGTCTTCTTGCTCCATTAAGCCATATCTAAAACGAGGTTTGCCTACAATCGTTTCGAGCTTTTTATCTGTTACTATTACACGTTGTTTTTCACCAGATACAATGAGTTTTGCTGCTTTACGACAAAGTGATGCAAGCTCCCGCTCTAACCCCCTTACACCTGCTTCTCTTGTATAGAGACGAATCAATTTCAGTAATGCATCCTCACGAACTTGTAAGTAACCTTTTGTTAAACCATTTTCCTCCATTTGTTTTGGTAACAAATGATCTTTTGCAATGTGTAATTTTTCTTGTTCAGTATAGCCAGAAATAGAGATAATCTCCATTCTATCTAATAAAGGTCGTGGTATTGTTTGTAAGTTGTTTGCTGTAGCAATGAACAATACATTTGATAGATCATACGTTTCCTCTAAATAATGATCACTAAATGTATTGTTTTGTTCTGGATCTAATACTTCCAACATGGCAGAAGAAGGATCTCCACGGAAATCATTGGCCATTTTATCAATTTCATCTAACAAAAAGACTGGATTAATTGTTTTGGCCTTTTTCATACCTTGTATAATTCTACCAGGCATTGCACCAACGTATGTCCGTCTATGTCCTCTAATCTCCGCTTCATCTCTCACGCCACCAAGTGAAATTCTTACAAAATTACGATCAATCGAGCGTGCAATTGATCTAGCCAACGATGTTTTCCCTACACCTGGTGGTCCAACTAAACATAATATTGGTCCTTTTAAAGAATTCGTTAATTGTTGGACAGCTAAATATTCTAATACCCGTTCTTTCACTTTTTCTAAACCATAATGATCTTCATTTAAAATCTTTTCCGCACGTAATACATTAAGATTATCTTCCGTTTCTTCATGCCATGGAAGTGCTAAAATCCAATCAATATAATTCCTAATGACAGAACTCTCTGCAGAACTTTGTGGTACTCGCTCGTATCTAGTTAGTTCTTTTACAACTAATTCTTGAATACGTGCTGGCAAATT
Organism: Gracilibacillus sp.; assembly: GCA_029268495.1. Lineage (GTDB taxonomy): Bacteria > Bacillota > Bacilli > Bacillales > Amphibacillaceae > Gracilibacillus > Gracilibacillus marinus. The sequence goes on along the minus strand of JAJUGF010000009.1, from coordinate 18,133 downwards.
CTTTTGTTCTATCTTTTCATATAATTCTGCAATTTCTAACGTACGACCATCTTTATCTCCAAGTTCCTTTTGGATTGCTTTCATTTGTTCACGTAAATAGTATTCTTTCTGTGTCTCTTCCATCGATTTTTTTACACGTTGACCTATTTTCCGTTCTAATTCAAGTACTTCTTGCTCATCAGAGATAATATCTAGTAGCTTTTGCAATCGTTTTTTTACATTTGTTGTTTCTAACACATCTTGTTTATCTGACATCTTTAATGTAATATGTGAAGCAATTACATCAGAAAAGTGTGCTGGATCTTCTATGTCTACAACACTTGCTAATGTTTCTTTAGTTATTTTCTTTGATATTCGTGAGTAATTTTCAAATTGTTCTAATAATGTTCTTTTTAGCGCTTCCTCTTCTTGTTTATTTGAATGGCGATCTTTTAGAACCTTTACTTCGACAAAAAATTGCTTCTCTTTGTTAATGAATGACTCAATCTTCGCACGATTTTCTCCCTCAACTAATACGCGCATTGTACCATTGGGTAATTTAAGCATTTGATTCACTTTAGCTACTGTACCAATTGTATGAATATCTTCTACTTCCGGTTCATCAATTGCACTTTCCTTTTGGGCTGCTAAAAATATTTTTTGATCATTCATCATTGCTTTTTCTAGAGATTGTATCGATTTATCCCTACCTACATCTAAATGAATAATCATTCCTGGAAAAACTATTAAGCCACGTAATGGTAGCAATGGTATATGTATAAAGTTTGATTCCGTCATTTGGCACCTCCGTCATAATTACTAGCATTTCTTTTAAGATGTGTGTTACATGCCAAAGCATAATAGTTTGCAATGAAAGTATACCTAGTTCATTTTTACTTAAAAGTTGCTTCTCTATTCTAATTAGTTTAAAGAAAATATCCTTCTTTGTAAATTAATTAAGCGATTGTTTGATTAACTTTTGTTTTTTTTGCTTATAGACAAAGAAAATCCCTTGTTGAGCCAAGGGATTTTCCGTAACATCTATGCACTTTCTTTTGGAGTTTGTAGAACTGTTCCATCATGCAATACTAATTTCGGTCGCCCGTTCTCTTCAACAACTGTTTCTTTTGTGACAATACACTTCTGTACATCATCACGTGAAGGCAATTCAAACATAACATCTAACATAAGTCCTTCTAAAATAGAACGTAATCCACGTGCACCTGTTTGACGTTCAATTGCACGCTTTGCAACTTCTACTAGAGCATCTTCTTCAAACTCTAACTCTACTCCATCCATTTCAAACAATTTATTATATTGTTTTACTAAAGCATTTTTTGGTTTTGTTAAAATCTCAACTAATGCTGATTCATCTAAAGGTTCTAAACTACCAATTACAGGTAAACGTCCGATAAATTCTGGAATTAAACCGAAACGTAGTAAGTCTTCTGGTAATACTTTAGAAAGAAGTGTTGCTTTATCTAGCTCTTTATTATCTGCATCAGCACCAAATCCAATTACTTTTTTACCTAGACGTCGTTTAATAATTTGTTCGATACCATCAAATGCACCACCACAAATAAATAGAATATTCGTTGTATCAATTTGAATAAACTCTTGATGTGGATGTTTTCTTCCACCTTGAGGAGGAACACTAGCAACAGTACCTTCTAAGATCTTTAATAAAGCTTGTTGTACCCCTTCTCCTGATACATCACGTGTAATAGACGGATTCTCAGATTTACGAGCGACTTTATCAATTTCATCAATATAAATAATACCTTTTTCTGCTTTTTCCACATCATAATCCGCTGCTTGAATTAACTTTAATAAAATATTCTCTACATCTTCCCCCACATACCCTGCTTCTGTTAAGGAAGTTGCATCCGCAATTGCAAAAGGCACATTTAATATACGCGCTAATGTTTGGGCTAGTAGAGTTTTACCACTACCAGTTGGTCCAATCATCGCTATATTACTTTTAGATAATTCCACATCACTTTTTGTTTTTGGTGAGTTAATTCTCTTATAATGATTATATACAGCTACAGCAAGATTCTTCTTCGCTTTATTTTGCCCTATTACATAATCATCAAGAATATCACAAATTTCTTGTGGTTTCGGAATGTCTTTATATTCTACTTCTTCTTCCGTTCCTAACTCTTCTTCCACAATCTCCGTACATAATTCGATACATTCGTCACATATATAAACACCTGGTCCTGCTACTAATTTGCGAACCTGGTCTTGACTTTTACCACAAAAGGAACATTTCAATTGTCCTTTTTCTTCATTAAACTTATACATGCCATTCACCCCTTGTTCAAAAATATCAAAGCAACTTACTTTGTTGGCATCTGAGAAACCTTTAGCCAATCATACCAAATTGTATCAAAATAAAAAAGTAAAAACACTTTCCTACCAAGCTCTAATGTTGTTCCATCTTAACAAGCTTCATGATCAATTTCAAATGGTATGCTTTTCATATGTATGTTCATATATAATATGTAGTATATGTATTATAATCTGTTTCTATATCAAAACGCAAAATTTTTATAAAGAGAAGGTAAATTAGATTCAATATTTCAACTATCTTTATTAATGAGAAAACAAGGTACTATAAACGGCACCTTGTTTTCTCTTTTGTTATTATTTCGTTTTGCTGTTATCTACAAGGACATCAATTGCTTTTCTAAATTTCAAATCGTCATTTAGACCTGCAATATTGCCACCAAGTGCTTGTTTAATTTGGTCTAATTCCATTTTGTACATTTCTGCCATAGCTTCTAGTTCTTTTTCGATATCTTCTTCAGTAACTTCAATATTTTCAGCATTTGCAATTGCTTCTAAAGTCAAGTTTGTTTTTACGCGTTTTGCAGCATCTTCTTTCATTTGCTCTTTCAATGCGTCTTCGTCTTGACCAGAGAATTGGAAATACATATCTAATGTCATACCTTGCATTTGTAGTCTTTGTTCGAATTCTTGAAGCATACGATCTAATTCAGATTGTACCATTGCATCTGGAATATCTACTTCTACATTGTCACTTGCTTGTTGAATTAAATCCTCACGTTTGTTGTTCTCTACTTCTGTTTCTTTTTGTTCTTGTAGACGTTTTTTAGTTTTTTCTTTTAATTCATCTAAACTTTCTACTTCATCATCTACATCTTTAGCAAATTCATCATCTAATTCTGGTAATTCTTTTGTTTTGATTTCATGAATTTTCACTTTGAATGTCGCATCTTTGCCAGATAAATCTTCTGCATGATACTCTTCTGGGAAAGTAACATTTACATCTACTTCTTCTCCAGCTTTTTTACCAACAAGTTGCTCTTCGAAACCAGGGATAAATGAGTTAGATCCAATTTCTAATGAATGGTTCTCTCCTTTTCCACCTTCAAATGCAACATCATCTACAAAACCTTCGAAGTCAATTACAGCCGTGTCTCCATTAACAATCTCGCCTTCTTCTTTTACTACTAACTCAGCTTGACGTTCTTGAAGTTGCTTTAATTCATTGTCTACATCTTCATCTGTTACTTCAGTACTTACTTCTTCTACCTCTAAGCCCTTGTACTCGCCTAATTTCACTTCTGGTTTTACGGTAACTTTCGCAGTGAAAATTAAGTTTTTCCCTTTTTCGATTTGTTCAATATCAATTTCTGGTTGATCAACTGGTTCGATTCCAGTTTCGTCGATAGCATTTGTATATTCAGTCGGTAAAATGATATCAACTGCATCTTGATAAAGTGATTCTACACCAAAACGCTTTTCAAATAATCCACGAGGCATTTTCCCTTTACGGAAACCTGGTACTTGTACTTGTTTTACAACTTTTTTAAAAGCTTGGTCAAGCGCTTTATCAAATTTATCAGCATCTACTTCTACAGTTAAGACACCAACATTACCTTCTTGCTTCTCCCATTTTGCTGTCATTCTAATTTCCCTCCAACATAAATAAATCTGTATATTTGACGTTCATTCAAAAATGATACTTCAAAAGACCGAACGCAAATTGCAACCATTATATTATAACACAAAAGCATTTGCTTTCAATAATAATATAAGGATATGGATTTATTGAATTTTGATATACAAAAGGAATTTACTATATTAGGAGGAAAAAATCAAGTCATACTATCGCTTTCCTTCATTGTTTTTTGCCAATGTATACATTTTGTCCAAATGTTTGGTTACATTACTAGAAGTAACTTTCCATTCTGCATCAATGAATTCTAATGTTGTAAAACTTGCATTACTTATCGAACAATATTTACTCTCATCCTCTTCGAACATTCTTATCATTGAACTGATAACCGCTCCGTGACTTATAAGTAAGATATTCTTTCCTTTGTAGTCATCCTTTAAACGATTTAATCCGGCTTGTAATCTATTATTCAATCTCGCTCTCGATTCTTGATTTGTATATTGACCAAATGGAAACAAGCTTTTTCTCTCTTCTAGACTCATACCTTCCGCATCACCAAAAAAACGCTCTTTAAATTCCTCCATTACAATAAGAGGCAAGTGTAATTTTTCATTAATAATCTCTGCTGTTTTTCGAGCTCGTACTAATGGACTTGTCACAATAACATCCCAATGACCTTCCATCAAATATTCTTTACACCAATGCGCTTGTAATTCTCCAAAATCATTTAACGGTACATCAGATGTGCCTTGCAATCTTTTCTCCACATTCCAATCCGTTTCTCCATGACGAATGAAACAAATTTTAGTCATAATATTACTCCTTTAATATGAAATTGTGAACCTTTCAGAAACATACATGGTGAGTGAACGATTAAGTATTAAAAATTTGTTATAAGTGAACCTGGCTAGCTGTGAACTAGATACGTTTCATTATTATAGGAAGAGCTACCCATCAAAAATGAGTAACTCTGCCTTCTGTATACAGTTATATTATTGAAGTATCTATTTATAAATCTAGTATTTGTCCATATAGTGTTTCAGAAACTTCAATCATTTTTATGTATTGATTCTTCACTGGGTCTGTTATGTTATCTTTCCATTCTTTGTCTAGTCGTTGATGAACATAATCAATTAATGCTTGTGTAAATAAAAGATAATTCTCTTCTCGCGGTAAAAATGGTGTATAGACATATGCAAAGCGTTGAACGATGGATTGAATCATTTGAAAAATAGTAGGGTCTTGTTGTTGGATTTCATCTAAAAAACGATACATTTCTTCAAAAAACTTTTGTGGTATTACTTCTTCCTTATGTAGATACATTTTGTCTTTCACGTTGAATTTTTCAATATGTAACTCTTCTTTAATCGGATTTACTGCATAATACTCTAATATTGCCGTTTTCACAACAGGGTTAATTTCAGGGTCTAGTAACATCGATTTTAAAAGTGGTATATCACTATGTTCATCCAAATAAAGTAAGCGTTTAATCATATACCATTGTTGGCGGTCATTTCTTTCTTTAATTGCCCCATTTAACTTCACTAATACTTCTTTTTTTGTTTGAATATCTATTTGTTGCTGCAACTCTTTACTTAATGTGTACATTTGTTTGAATTGTTCTTGAAATGGAGAAGGAGGATCTGTTTCTAATGCTTCCTCAATAATCGTTAACACATCTGCATATTTACTTGCCTGGAATAAAAGTGTTACATATATATGTAAGTAGGAATAATAATGATTATCTTTTTTAGCAAGTAATTGTTCGCATAAAAGTTCCGCCTCTGTTTGCAAGTTCATTTCCATCATACAAATCAACTTACCTGTCATAACTTCAGGAGAATCCACACCATTATCTGTTAATTCCACTAAATAGGTATATGCTTCCTTGAAATTCCCCTGTTCCATTGATTTTTTTGCTTTTAGCTCTAAATCATTCTTCCATCTTGGAAATATAATCACATTATCCGTTTCTTCTGACATTCTTTCACCTACCTTTACTAACACTGTATTATATCTATTATAGTTTTAAATTGGAAAAGACTCAAGAGGCAATCCTCTGTGTAAGTAAGTGAACGCAAGTATATATTAAAAAACAACCATTGATATTATATAATATCAATGGTTGTTGGGACGTCCCAGGAGCGATTCGAACGCCCGACCTACAGATTAGAAGTCTGTTGCTCTATCCAGCTGAGCTACTGGGACATATTATGGAGCGGGTGAAGAGAATCGAACTCTCGACATCAGCTTGGAAGGCTGAGGTTTTACCACTAAACTACACCCGCACATAAAATTATATGTAACTTTAAAACAAGAATATGTAATGCGTTGTTTTTAACGGACAAGTAATATTATATAAACATCAAAGAAAAATGTCAACAACTTTTCATAAAAAATATTACCGAATTCATTTCTATCTACTTCTACCTCCCAAAAATAACGACTCAACATACGATTCTATATCTTAATAGTTCGTTATTTATGTCTATTTATCTTTATTCTTCATTAAATCTTTACTAATAAAATAAACTACAGTAACAAGTAGCACTATAACAAGAAATAACGTTACAGTATGTTCAAAATGTTGATGGAAACCAATAGAAAAACCAAGCAATAAAATAAGTACATAGGATAGACGAGATAATTTACGCATGAATTTGGATCCTTTCTTTTTAATAGAGATTTTTCCGCAAAATTAATCAAAAAGTAATATATAACGAAAAACTTTGTTACTTTTGATTCATATCTGATATAATTTTTATTTGTGTGATGATACATTCATCAAGAATAGTACGTGTGATTTTATGCAAATATTACCATGTACATTATCAAAATTATGAAATAGTAGGGGGAAATATGATTGTTCAAAAAATCTATACGTTCTAAATTAATGGTGCTTTTCTTGTTATTATCTCTTATTCCTGCAATGATTACAAGTTGGATTTTAATTGTCCAAACAGCGTCTGGTCTAAATACTGTAGCGCTCACTAATCAAGAACAAACAAAGACAATGATCATGAATCAAGTACACGAGAAAATGGAACAATTATTAAAAATTAGTGAAAAATATGCATTAGAGCCTCAAATTATTACAGCAATGAAAAATAATGATTCAACTGATTATGAGAAACTTGTTCAACCAATCTACCAACGATTATCTGAGGAACATCAATTTAATGTATTTGAGATTGGAGATATTGATGGAATCGTGCTGTATCGTGCGCATGACACGAGTAAATTTGGTGATAACAAAAGTGATAAAGAAGCGATTCAACAAGCATTACAACAGACAAGTAATGTTGGCTTTGAATTTGGTGAGAGTGGAATTACTATACGCGCTTTCGTACCAATTGTTGAGAATAATCAAGTAATCGGAACATTACAAACAGGGTTAACAACAGATGTGATGAATGAAATAACAAATTCGTCTGATCATTTACTTATTCATATATCAAATAATGATGGAAAAATATTAATTAGTTCGAACGATAAATTAATCGGAAAAGAATCAAATAGTGCTGCAGTGAAAGAAACTGTGAAACTAAAAGAAGAAACAAAACTAAAAAAAGACTATCAAATGACAACATTTATCCCATTATTTGAACCTACAGGTAAAGAGGTCATCGCAGTAATGGAAATTGTTGAAGACATTCATTTTATGAGCCGTATACATCGTGACATCATTGTTACTCTACTTTCTTTAACTTTACTTATTATTTTAACAGTAACTATTTTATCATGGCTTGTTAGTAATAGTTTTACAAAACCAATCAAAAAAGTGATGCATATGATGAGTAGTATTAAAGATGGTGACTTAACAAACGAAATAAACACAGACCAGCGAAAAGATGAAATTGGTAAATTAACTGAATCCATCATGGATACTCAAAACAATTTACGATCAATGATTATAAAATTACAAAGCTTATCTTCTGTTGTGACAACGAATACTAGTATGATGAAAAATTCATTCAATGAAATTTCTCAAAACAGTACCCAAATTACAAAAACTATGGAAGAATTGGCTGATGGTGCTGAATCACAAGCAAATACAACAACAGAAGTAGCAGACAATATGGTGGCATTTTCCTCTCAATTAGAAACAACGAATAACCATAGTAAAAAACTAGCGACAACTGCTATTACAGTTAAGAATAGCACGATAGAAGGTAACGAACGGATGCAACAATCTGCAACCAAGATGGACACTGTTACAAAACAAATGATTCATGCCGTAAATAAAATGAAAGAATTAGAAAATCAAACCTCTCAGATTAACTCAATCGTAGAAGTAATTAAAAATATTGCAAATCAAACGAATCTGCTAGCATTAAATGCAGCGATTGAAGCAGCACGAGCAGGAGAAGATGGTAAAGGTTTTGCTGTTGTAGCAGATCAAGTTCGTCAATTATCAGAACAGGTTGGAGAAGCAGTCGAAGAAGTAAGCACAATTTTATTTACAGTCAAAAAAGATACCGTTGAATTGAAAGAAGAGTTAAATAACGGTTACCGACAATTAGAAGATGGTACAAACCAAGTAAAAACAACTAGTTCTATTTTTGAGCATATGGAAAAATCTATTTATGAAATGACAACAAATGTACAATCTATTGCTACAAGTATAGAACAAATGAACGACAAGAGCGCAACAATCTCTCGTTCCATCGAAGAAGCAGCAGCTGTAAATGAACAATCTGCAGCAGGCGTGGAAGAGACAACAGCGCAAGTTACAGAGTCAAATCAAGCAATAGAAAATTTAACTAAAAAAATAACAGAACTTGATCAATTGACAGAAGATATTAATCAAATGATCAAACAATTTAAAGTATAGTTTTCATTCCATTACTCGCATATATACAAAAAAAACACTCCAAACTACATTACTTGTTTGGAGTGTCTGCATTTCTAAAGTCGAAATGGATAAAGTTTGTTAATCAATCATTTTTGTATAATAGGCTCAGACTTATCCTATACTTGTATGATAGGATAGTTCTTTAATTTCATCGCCTTCTTTTGTATAAAAATGCACATTCACTGATGATAAGTCCTCATTCATATGCAATATCACATACGTACCAGGATATTTTGATCTAGGTAGTCGAATACTACCAGGGTTAATGAATAGTTTATTCCCAACTTTTTCTGCACCAGGTACATGTGAATGACCAAAACAGACAATATTTGCACCTAGTTCATCGGCACGGTACGAAATCGGCATTAAATTATACTTAATTTGATGCATATGGCCATGTGCAATGAAAAAATGAGCATTGCCAACTTGAAAAGTCACTTCATCCTTTAAATCATAATCAAAATCCATATTGCCTTTCACTACATACATATCTTTTAATTCCATACTATCCTGTTCTAACTCGGAATCACCACAATGAATCATTGCATCCATGTCATTAACATGTCGCGCTTTAATTTCTTGAACTTCTTTCGTCCAACCATGACTATCGCTCATAATTAATATTGTTGTCATAGATACCCTCCTACAATTCCTTTACCCAATTTACCAATTGATCTAACGCATTTTTTCTATGGCTGATTTTATTTTTTTCTTCTAGCGTTAATTCAGCCATTGTTAAATCTAGGCCTTTTGGTCGGAAAATAGGATCATAACCAAAGCCGTGTTCCCCTTTTGGTTCAAATACAATCGCGCCTTCACATTCTCCACGCTTGATGACCGTTTCTTTGTTAGGCTCAGCGATTGCTATCACACATACAAAGCGGGCTGTTCGATCTATTTCTTTTGTTTCCTTTAAATTGTGAAGCACTTTGTTTAGATTATCTGCATCATTCTTTTGTTCACCTGCATATCTAGCTGAATACACACCTGGTTCTCCATTTAACGCATCGATTTCTAGTCCAGAATCATCTGCAATAACTGGCTGTTGAACGATATCACAAATAGTTTCTGCTTTTAGTGTTGCATTTTCCTCGAATGTTGTTCCAGTTTCTTCTACGTCTGGTATTTCAGGAAAATCTAATAATGATTTAACTTGACATTGCAATGGTTCTAATAACTTTTGGAAATCTTTCACCTTGCCTGCGTTCTTCGTTGCAATAATGATTTGTTTCATTCTCCATGATTCTCCCTATTCACAATCTAGTTTCTCTTTATAATCATGTATAGCTTGTTTTTGCATTTCAAAAATTTGTTGAAGTCCTTCGTTCGCTAAATCTAACATTTTTGTCAATTGCGCACTTGTAAAAGTAGCTTCTTCACCTGTCCCTTGCAATTCAACAAATTCTCCCTTACCAGTCATCACTACATTCATATCCACATGCGCAATAGAATCTTCTGTGTATTCTAAATCAAGAATTTCCATACCATCAGGCAATACTCCTACAGATATAGCAGCTAAATAGTCTGTAATAGGAATGGATTTTAATGTGCCTTTATCGACTAAAGTACCTAGTGCATACACCATCGCAACAAATGCTCCTGTAATAGAAGCCGTTCTCGTACCACCATCTGCTTGAATGACATCACAGTCTATCCAAATCGTACGCTCTCCAATTGCATCTAAATTCACAACAGCACGAAGCGCGCGACCAATCAGTCGTTGGATTTCCATCGTCCGACCAGACACTTTTCCTTTTGATGATTCACGAATATTACGTGTTTCTGTTGCTCGAGGTAACATCGCATATTCTGCTGTAATCCACCCTTTACCTGATCCTCTCATAAATGGTGGAACACGTTCTTCAATACTTGCATTACAAATTACTTTTGTATCACCTACACTTATTAAAACAGAACCTTCTGCATGTTTCGTAAAATTTGGGATAATTTCAATATCGCGTAATTGATTATGTACTCTATTACTTCTCATCAATCTTCCTCCTTACATTCCTTCTTATCTTAACATATTTTGCATTTAAAGTGATGAAACATACATAAGAAAAACGAAAGATGCCATATATATTGTTTGGCAATAATAGACTGATTCAACGCAACTCTGATTAGTAATGATAAAATGATTGGAGTGCGAATAAGCCGGAGCGGTTGCAAATCACATATAATATCTCAAAGTTACCAAATAAAGCTAGATCCCACTTTTCATCTAAATACGTACAAAATCCAAACAACTCGGTAAATAACCACCGAATCGTTTGGAATTTTATAATGAAAAAATTCTTTTGTCTCAATCACTATTCTATTAGATTGAATCAGTTGGCGTTACCATCTCTTTTGTAACTGGTGTTGTATAAGGTTGTCCAGCTTCATTGACTACTTGTTCATGATTTTCGATCGATACTTCAATTGCTTCAATCTTTTCATTTTCTGTCAAAGTTAATACAAGTGATTGCATTACTTCATCTGCAAGCAAACTCTTTTCACTGTTTTCTAAAATAGTTTCTGTAAACTGCAATGATAAGACGCCATCATTTACTATTGGAGCTTCTGCAAGCTTTGATCCCGTATTAATATAATTTTCAAGTGGTAAATCAAAGCTTGGCCCATCTAATAGTACATCAATAATAGATGCATATTCATTTGTAGCATCGTATTCCACATGTTGTGTGATAGGTACAAAATAAATGTTTTCATCTTCTCCTTGCATTGGAAAGTAAAGCGTTGTTGCTTTACTTTCCATTAAATCTACCGCTTCTGCATTTTGTACATTAATGCCATTTGCTCTTGAGTAACCTTGTTTAATTGGTGTACCATTTACAGGCATTTCCTCAAGTGATTCGCCATTAATCCACAACTTAATTCTTTCTACATTTTCAAATTGTGTCAATGTATATGTCATTGCCTCAAGTATCTTCTGTTCTTCTCCAGCTTGATATGTGCCAAATTCTTCTGACAAATCAATAATTAATGTACCATCAGCTTCTAGATTCAACTGTAACACTTCTGTTCCTGCAGGTAATACAGCTTCAAATCCTGTAGGTAACATGTTAGATACAGGGCCGTCTTTCACTAAATATTCTAACACTTGTTTTGCTACTTCCTTTGAAGATGGTTGCGGTAAATCCACTTCATGTGGTACTACGAGTCCATTCTCATCAAGAAGATAAAGCACACGTGAGACGGTTGTAGAAGATGGTACTTCTTCTTCAGATATTTCTTCCTCCTCCGCACTCTCATCTCCTTCCGTGTTTTCTAATTCTTCTTGTATTTCAGTTAATTCATCTGTAATCACTGCATCTTCTGGCGGTGGATCTAATGGTTCTAATGTTTGTTCTCCTTTAAATGCATTACATCCCGTCAATAAAAATGTACTAACCAAAACTACCCCTAAAACTTTTTTAGTGAAATCGATTTTCATAACCGATACCTCCTACGATGGTTTGTACTACTATATATACGAGCTATCTTTCAATTTAGAACAACTTGAAAAAATAATAAGATGGTTCTATATGATAATATGAGACCGAATTTACCAAAATAAAAAAATCTAAAAGATAAATGAATTTATCCCTTAGATTTTTTCAACTAGTCCATACTCTTTACTTTTGTTAAATGAATTTTGTTTACTGCTTCAATTTTTTGCTCTAACCATCTTGAAGCAATCATCTCAAAAATTGCTGTATCACCTGTAGTATAAAACTGATAGACTGGTGCGTCGTTTCCAACATACAATGTCTTTTTATATCCTAATATCGTACTTACTTCACGAGCGGTTTCTTCACCTGATGAAATGATTGTAACAGTCGATCCCATCACTTCTTGTATTAAGTCACGTATCATCGGATAATGTGTACAGCCTAATATTAATGTATCCATATTTTTGTATTTCTTCAACGGTTGTAATGTGGATACAACCGTTTCATAGGCATCTCTTCCTGAAACGATTCCTTTCTCTACTAAAGGAACAAATGCTGGACATGCCAAATCATGAACAATTAAGTCTGTGTGTATGTGCTTTAATGTACGTGGGTATTGTTGACTAGCAATCGTTCCTTCCGTTCCGATTACACCAATCTCATCTGTCCTAGTTTGGGTAATAGCTGCTCTTGCACCAGGTTGAATGACACCTACAACTGGAATATCTAATGTTTCTTTTAATAAATCTAATGTATATGCTGTTGCTGTATTACAAGCAATTACAAGCATTTTAATATTTTTACCTAATAAAAAATGGACCATTTCCATCGTGTATTGAATCACTTCTTCTTTCGGTCGTGGACCATATGGGCATCGTTTTGTATCCCCTAAATAAATAATCGATTCTTTTGGTAGTTGTCGCATTAACTCACTAGCAACTGTTAAACCACCTACACCAGAATCAATTACACCAATTGGTTGCTTCATATTATCGCCTCTTAACTTCTGTTCTCTCTCATTTCATAATGCAAAATATGTAAGACACGAGATAACTGTTCAATATCCTCTTCACTTACATTTGTTAATACTTCGCCTAAATATTGCTGTCTTTTCTTTACTACTTCTTTAATAATCTGCTCTCCTTTTTCTAATAAATGGATGCGCACAACTCGTTTATCTTTAGAATCTTTCACACGTTTAACAATTTCATTTCTTTCCATACGATCAACTAAATCGGTTGTCGTACTAAAAGCTAAATGGATTTTATTTGATAACTCTCCTAATGTCAAATCTCCATACTCTAATAAAAATTGTAATGCTATAAACTGTGGTGCAGTAATTGGATAATTATGCAGAATCTCTCTACCTTTTTGTTTGACGATTCCAGCTATATATCTAAATTCTTTCTCAATATCCGCAATTGTATCTTTAGACGTTTCTTTTGACAAGATAAAGTCTCCCCTTTTTACAAAAATAAAGCTATAGTACCATTATAAGCGAATTGTTAGTACTATTACAAAATAGCTATCGTACAATACGTATTCTTTCATGTACTTCTTTCTTATCATAACGAAATTCGCACAATTTATCATCTATAAAGGCGCCAAACGTATAAAAGCTGACAAAGTGCTCATACCCTTATCAGCTGATTTGTTTCTTTTTATACATAATCCCAATGAAAAGGAGTACCTTTATTAAGTGTTTGATTTACTTTTTTCCCAAGTAACATATCATAATATTTCGGAGGTAAACCATAACCCGGCCTCACCACACGTAAATTTTTTTCTGTTAGAATTTCCCCTTTTTTCATATCTTCTGAAATATAGAGTGATCGTCTAAATTGTAAAGATGATTTTTCTTCTTGTGTTGGTCCATAGTAGATATTGCCAAGTCCTTGCCAAGCTCTCTTGGATTCTTTTACTAATGTCGCTAATTCATCAGGTTCCGCTGAAAATGCCGCATCTACTCCTCCATCCTCGCGAGAAAGCGTCAAATGTTTTTCTATCACAACTGCCCCTAAAGCGATACTTGCTATAGCAACACCATTTCCCATTGTATGATCAGATAATCCAATTTCACAATTCCACAATTCTCTCATATGAGGAATTGTACGAACATTCGTTGTTTTAGGCGTTGCAGGATACGTACTCGTGCATTTCAATAAAATGATTTGCTCACATCCTGCATCTATTGCAGTCTGTACTGCTTCATCGATTTCAGCAACTGTACACATCCCTGTAGAAATAATGATTGGTTTTTTTGTACTTGCTACTTTGCGAATTAGCGGTAAATCTGTGCACTCAAATGATGCAATTTTATAACATGGAACATTCAATGTCTCTAGAAAGTCTACAGCCGTTTCGTCAAATGGGGAACTAAAACCAATAATTCCATGTTCCAAACATTTGTTAAAGATAGCTTCGTGCCATTCCCATGGTGTATATGCTTTCTGGTATAATGTATATAAGGTTTCTTTATTCCATAAACTTTTAGAATCTTGAATGGTAAATTGCTGACCTTGATGATTTAATGTCATTGTTTCTGCTCGATATGTTTGGATTTTGAGCGCATCTGCTCCAGCTTTTGCTGCCACCTCCACCATTTGTAGAGCTTTTTCTAATGACTGGTTATGGTTGCCAGACATTTCAGCAATAATGAATGGTGGATGGGAAAGCCCAATTTGTCTTTCACCTATTTTAATCACTTCACTACTCCTCTCCACTCTTCTTTGAATAATGCGTATGGAATCACATTTACATACTTACCATTTTTCTTGATATGTTGTTGAAACAATCCTTCCTGCTTAAATCCTAATTTTTCATGAAAGGCCATACTTTGTTGATTTGTTTCCACGACTTCTGCACATACTTTGTTAATCGAGAAGTCTGTAAATATTTTGTTTAATGCTATTATCCCCATCTCTGTCCCTGAACCTCTTGGTGCTTTCTTGTCTCCAATATAAAAACCCCAATACAAACGGTCGAATCTTCTTTCGATATTTGTTAATTGAACAAGACCTAGCGGCACATTATTTTGAATATAAATAAACACAAAATGCTTATCATCTTGCTCCATTTTATGAAACCATTGGATATGGTCTTCCATTGATATCTTTGCATCATTGTACATATGCTTTCTTACATGTTCACTATTACGCCATGCTAAAACAATCGGCAAATCGGACTCCTTTATGAAACGTAAATAACTATTATTCATAAATGAACAGCCTTCTTTCGTCAAATGTAGATGACAAAAATTAGATACTATTTAATATATGTTCGCACACTCCATTTGGATTGATTTGTTTTTTTATTTCTTTCATATTTCTCATGAGTTTATTTACTATTTCCTTATCACGTTGCATCTCTGTTATTCGATTTGCGATAGCCGTAGTAGTTACTTCATCACTTTTTCCCATATGTGATATGATTCCGAGTTTTGATGTGTGTCGTAATATTTCTGTTTGATTATCTGCAATATCAATCGTAATTGTTGGTAATTCCATATAGACGCGTTCCCATGTAGAAGTACCCCCGGCGCCAATAGCAATATCCGCTTTTCTCATCCATTCCGCCATATTGGATGTTTGTTTTAAAATAATAATCTTATCCCATTCAAGATACTGTTGTACTAATTGTTGATAATAAGGATAACTAGAACCAACTACAACAACAATAGATACATCCAACCGATGAATTGCTTGCATTACTTTCATTGTTTCATTCGTCGGGTCACTTCCTCCGAATGAGACAAGCACATTTGATATTGAATGTACGGATTTTTTTCTTCCAGGGAAATCTCTAAATTCTTTCCTTAATAAAAGATAATGAAGCCCTAGTAATTTCTCAGTAGTTGTTGGAACAAGGTGTGCATATCGTTCCTCTTTATTGGGCAATTCATTTTGATCAAGCAGTAGATCACAACAATGGGGACGATTAGCCAAATCATCGATTACCATTAGTTTCTTCACATATGGCTTCACGCGCTTTTCCCATTGTTCATCTATTCCATAATGATCAATAATCAATAAATCAATAGATACTATAGTTTGTAAAATTGCAATCGTTTCTCTCGCTTCGATGTCTAATCCTACTGTTTTGACTTTGTATCCTTTCGATTCCATTATGCTAATAAGATTCCCTTTCGTTTTTCTGCAGATAAATAATACATCTACGCCATGTTCACTTAAATCGTCAGCTAATACGAGGCAGCGCATCACATGCCCTGTTCCGATAGTGACAGAGGCGTCGACACGAATCACAACAACTATCGTTCTCACCTCTTTTGTTCAATGTGTGCATTTAATTGTAGAAGCTTAGGTTGACTAGCTAATAATTCCACCACATCCTTTAAAGAGAAGCATGGATTATTTGGATATAATTCTTCTATAATTTTTTGGATTAATTGAAAATCTTCGAATGTATCTACAGTTAATCTGTAATTACTTAAATCTCTTTCATTGGTTACATCTATTGTAGGAAAAGTTGTGGATTGATTTCTAAGAAAAGTTGTGACATGCTCACGATCATACGCGCTCGTTGCTTGTTCGTTGATTTCTTTCAATAATTGGAATGGAATGATTTCTATATCAAACCCTCGTGGAAATGTACGATGAATGACATTGGACACATAATGATTCGGATTCTTTTCATACATTGCAATCATATAATCAACTATTTCTGGGTCTAGTAATGGACAATCTCCAGTTAATCTCACAATGACATCCGCTTGATAGTTCACTGCTGCTTCATAGTAACGAGATAGTACGTCTTCTTCATCGCCACGATAATAAAGGATTTTATTATTTATACAATGTTCTAAGATTGGATGATCTATCGCTTTTGTCGTCGTTGCAATAACGACTTGAGCTATCTGATTACAACGACGTATTCGTTCTACTTGATAGGAAAGAAGTTCTCTTCCTAGTACTTTGCGCAGTACTTTGCCTGGTAAACGACTAGAGCCCATGCGTGCCTGGATAATCGCTACAACATTCACTTGCTCACCTCATTTGTAATGCGATTTACTTCACGAATCACATCTGCAACGTCCACATCACTCATTCTTGGGAAAATAGGTAAGGAAAGAATCGATTCATACAATGCTTCTGCTTGTTTACAAATACCTTTCTTATACCCTAATTGTTGATAATATGGATGATAGTAGACAGGAATGTAGTGCACGTTTACTCCAATATTTGCTGCAATTAATTTCTTGAAAATTTCTGTTCGATTTGCTTGTAATTTATCTGTTTGAAGTTGGATAACATATAGATGAAAACTCGATGACGTATTAGGAAGTTGATATGGGGTTCTAATAAATGGATTGGACTTTAATGCTTCTGTGTACTTTGCTGCAATTTGTCTTCGTCTTTCAATAAAGCTATCTAGTTTAGATAATTGACTAATTCCCAATGCTGCTTGAATATCTGTCAAACGATAATTAAATCCTAATGAATGCATTTCGTAATACCATGGTTTGTCAGAATGTTGTAATCGAGAGGGATCTCTTGTTATTCCATGTGAGCGAAAGTCTTTTAACTTCTCATAATACACTTTAGAATCTGTTGTAATGATACCACCTTCACCTGTTGTCATAGATTTTACAGGGTGAAAGCTAAACATCGTCATATCTGCAAGTGAACCAACTTTCTTTCCTTTATAAGATGCCCCTAAGCCATGTGCCGCATCTGCAATGAGAACAAGGTTGTTTTTCTTTGAAATTGGAGTAATTTTATCATAATCGCAAGGTTGGCCAGTATAATCTACAGTAATGATTGCTTTTGTACGATGATTGATTTTCTCTTCAAGTAACATTGGATCTAAATTATATGTCTCGTGATCAATATCTGAAAAGATGACTTTTCCATCAAGATAACGTACACAGTTAGCAGATGCTGCAAAAGTTAATGGCGATGTAATGACCTCATCGCCACTTTG
>JAJUGF010000008.1 GCA_029268495.1 Gracilibacillus sp. | reverse complement strand
TATTTATGACACAATGCAATTTATTAAACCAAACGTTTCTACAATTTGTATAGGTATGGCTGCATCAATGGGAGCATTTTTACTTGCTGCTGGAGCACCAGGTAAACGATTTGCATTACCAAATAGTGAAGTAATGATTCATCAACCATTAGGCGGTACACAAGGTCAAGCGTCAGATATTCAAATTCATGCAAATCGAATCATTGAAATGCGCAAAAAATTAAATGAAATTCTTGCAGAACGTACTGGTCAACCTATAGAAATTATCGAAAAAGACACAGACAGAGATAATTTCATGACAGCAGAACGTGCAAAAGAGTACGGATTAATCGATAAAGTGATGGAGAAGAAACCTGAAAATTTGAATTAATATAATAAAAAGAAGATTACAAGCATCAAGATATGCTGTAATCTTCTTTTTTGATTTATCAATCATTGTTGATCATTTTCTACAAACTCGATTAAATCACGCAATGCATCCTCGTCATCTGGACCGTCTGCAATGAGTTTAATTTCTGTACCATTTGCTAATGCTAAACTCATTAATCCCATAATGCTCTTCGCATTGATTCGCTTTGTTCCTTTTTCAATAAATATTTCTGAAGCATAATTATTTGCCTTCTGTACAAAAATAGCAGCAGGACGTGCTTGTAAACCAGGTTGAACACCAATAATTACATCTTTTTCTATCACTTTCATCTAACCCCTTTCTGTAAGCGTTATCATTTAATACTACTATACCATTTGTCATATTATTACTACAACTTAAAAATCGTGAACAATATGTTAACAAAAACAGAGCGGTATTTTCTATAGGAAAATGATTGACAGAAATATAAAACCATGATAAATTAAAACAAAGTAAACAACTTGGAATTAAAGGGATTAAAAATAGATAGCTAAATTCAATCATTATTAGTGCATCATTTATTGGAAAGGACGAAAAAATCATGAATGAAAAAATACCATTAATCGATATAAGAAGCTTTTTAGCCATTACTAGTTTTGCAGGAATCATTTTGTTACTTGTGCTGTAATAAAAGAATATTCAACAACGAAACACAAGACAAATCATTTTAATCAAATAACATTTTGTTCAATATTTCACATAATAGTCAAATTTCTAGCTTCCATAACATGAAAAAATAGGATATAGTAAGAATATATCCTATTTTACTATTTATACAACAAAAAAGTATAAAAACTCTCAGATTGGATTTATACTAACACAACATAATTGTGCGATATATCCAGATTCATTTACATAGGATAATTAAAAATGGCGTAGAATGACAAAGGGGTGGTTAGAATGGCTAGTAAAAAAACGAAATTAAGAAAAGTGGTTGTAATTGGTACTGGATTTGTTGGAACGAGTTATGCATATGCTTTATTAAATCAAGGTGTTGTGAATGAGTTAGTTCTGATTGATTTAGATAAAGATAAAGCAGAAGGGGAAGCTCGCGATTTAAATCACGGAATGGCATTCGGAAACCCTATGAGAATAAAAGCAGGAGATTATGAAGAATGTCATAATGCAGATCTTGTTGTAATTACAGCAGGTGCGAATCAAAAACCAGGTGAAACACGTTTAGATTTAGTTTCTAAAAATGCGAGAATCTTTAAAGGCATTGTAGAAAAAGTGATGGCAGTGGATTTTCAAGGCATTTTCTTAGTTGCGACAAACCCTGTGGACATCTTAACACAATTAACAAGAGAGATTTCTGGCTTACCTAAGGAACGTGTAATTGGATCTGGGACGATTTTAGATACTGCAAGATTCCGTTATTTATTAGGCGAGCATTTTGAAGTAGATGCACGTAATGTTCATGCATATATTGTAGGGGAGCATGGAGATTCTGAACTGCCAGTGTGGAGTCATGTTCAAATAGGTGGTGTACCTTTATCTAAGTATGCGAATATTGCAAATTTATATGAAGATAAACAAATGACCGCAATTTTTGAAAATGTCAGAGACGCTGCTTATCATATTATAAAGCGTAAAGGTGCAACATACTATGGTATTGGACTTGGATTAGTTCGTTTAACTAGAGCAATACTTAATAACGAAAATGCCATTGTGACAGTTTCTGCATATCTTGAGGGACAATATGGACTAGATGATGTATATATCGGTGTTCCTGCTGTTCTAAACGAAAATGGTGTGCGAGAAATTATGGAATTAAAATTAACAGATGTGGAACAACAACAACTAGATGCATCTGCTAAAACATTAAAGGAAATGGTCGACGTTGGAAGAAAGGCGTTAATATAAATGTATAATAGCTACAGTCTGGAAATGACTGTAGCTATCTTAATAGATGTTGCCTGAAAAGAGGAGATGTAAACATGCATGTAATCGTATATGGAAAACCTAATTGTAGTTTGTGTGAAGATGCATTAGGGATACTTACATTATTTGAAGAAGAATACAATTTACATATAGAAGAAGTGAATATCTATGATGACGAAATATTGTTGGAAAAATATCAATTAGAAATTCCGGTTATCGAAATAAATGAATCTATTGTCGGTAAAGGGAAAATTGACTACGATAGTATAAATAGTTTTCTGAAAAATAAAAATAATGGAGAAAAGAGTTGAGTCATTTTGTAGAATTTGATACAATTACTTATGGAAGTTATTTTTTTTGACTCACGTGGGACGATTTACGACTAGCAGGGACAAATAAATCCCGCTATCGAAAAAGGAGCGTTTCCGATTGAAGGAATTATTAGATATTCAAGAGAAATTATTCCCCGATATCTTAGATGTCATGCAAAAAAGATATAAGATATTACACTATATCCAACGAATGCAACCAATTGGACGAAGAAGTCTTGCTGAACAAATACAGATGAAAGAAAGACTTGTGCGTTCAGAAATAGATTTTTTAAACAAACACGGGTTTATTGTGGTAACATCTAAGGGGATGCAAGTAACGGAAGAAGGAAATTCAATTGTTGAGAAATTTGCAACATTTATGAATGGAATTTCTGAATTTCGTGTTTTAGAATCACAGATTAAGGATAAATTACAATTGGAACACGTTATTATCGTTTCAGGTGATAGTGATGAACAACAAACAGTAAAAGAAGAACTTGGTAAAGCTTGTGTTCAATTTCTAAACACTATAGTAACTTCCAACCAAACTATTGCAGTAACAGGAGGTACATCGATGGCAGAAGTGGCAAATCAAATGAAGCCACTACACCAAGCGACAAATTGTACCTTTGTTCCAGCTCGTGGGGGACTAGGTGAACAAGTAGAGAATCAAGCGAACACGATATGCGCACAAATGGCTAAAAAGGCTAATGGCAATTATCGAATGTTGTATGTTCCAGATCCCCTTAGCGAAGAGTCCTATCATACCATTATTGAAGAACCAACAGTAAAAGAAATATTACAAATGGTTCAAGATGCCAAGATTGTTTTACACAGTATTGGTGATGCTATCACAATGGCAAAACGTAGAAAAGCTTCTCAAGAAGTAATTGATCGTCTTACAACACAACATGCAGTAAGTGAGACATTTGGTTTTTACTTAAATCGCCATGGTGAAGTAGTATACAAAGCAAGAACAGTCGGGTTGCAATTAGCTGATTTAGATAAGGCGCAATATGTAATTGCTGTTGCTGGTGGAAAATCGAAGGCAAATGCAATACAATCATATTTTAAATTAGGTAAAAGTAATGTGTTGATTACAGATGAAGCAGCCGCAAAAGAGTTGTTAGAGGGATATTCCCTTTAATTTATAAATTAAGAACATATTCTAAGGAGGAATTTAGCATGACAGTAAAAGTAGGTATTAATGGTTTTGGACGTATCGGACGTCTAGCGTTCCGTCGTATTCAAGATGTAGAAGGAATCGAAGTTGTAGCAATCAATGATTTAACAGATTCTAAAATGTTAGCACACTTATTAAAATACGATACAACTCAAGGCCGTTTCAACGGATCTGTAGAAGTAAATGAAGGTTCATTTACTGTAAATGGTAAAGAAGTAAAAGTAATTGCTAATCGTAACCCTGAAGAATTACCTTGGGGCGAATTAGGTGTAGATATCGTTCTTGAATGTACAGGATTCTTTACTTCAAAAGAAAAAGCTGAATTACACTTAAAAGCTGGTGCAAAACGTGTTGTAATTTCTGCTCCAGGTGGAAATGACGTACCTACAGTTGTATATAACACAAACCACGAAATCTTAACTGGTGAAGAAACAGTTATTTCTGGTGCTTCTTGTACAACAAACTGTTTAGCTCCAATGGCTAAAACTTTAAATGATAAATTTGGTGTTGTGGAAGGTTTAATGACAACAATCCACGCATACACAGGTGACCAAATGACACTTGATGGTCCACACCCTAAAGGTGACTTCCGTCGTGCTCGTGCAGCTGCTGAAAACATCATTCCTAACTCAACTGGTGCAGCAAAAGCAATTGGTTTAGTAATTCCTGAATTAAATGGTAAATTAGATGGTGCTGCTCAACGTGTACCAGTTGCTACAGGTTCTTTAACTGAGTTAGTAACAGTTTTAGATCAAAAAGTAACAGTTGAAGAAGTAAACGAAGCAATGAAACAAGCTTCTAACGAGTCTTATGGTTACACAGAAGACGAAATCGTATCAAGTGATATCGTAGGTATTACTTACGGTTCATTATTTGATGCTACACAAACAAAAGTAATGACAGTTGGCGACAAACAACTAGTTAAAACAGTTGCTTGGTATGACAACGAAATGTCTTACACTGCACAATTAGTACGTACTTTAGAATACTTCGCTAAATTATAATTAAATAAGCGATAGTAAAACTAAACATAGTACATTATAAAGCGGGGAAGCTACGCGCTTCTCCGCTTTTTTAAATAATACATGTTTAGTAATCTCTAATCGATTTTTTAAAAATAGAAAAGTAAGTACCATTACTGTAGGGAGGTTCATTCATATGAACAAGCAGACAATTAAAGACATTGATGTAAAAGGTAAAAAAGTATTTTGTCGTGTAGATTTTAATGTGCCAATGAAAGACGGCCAAGTAACAGATGATACACGTATTAAAGCAGCAATTCCTACAATTCAATATTTACAAGAGCAAGGTGCGAAAGTTATTCTAGCAAGTCACTTAGGTCGTCCCGGTGGGGAAGTAGTAGAAGAACTTCGTATGGATGCTGTTGCAAAAAGATTGAGCGAGTTACTTAACAAAACTGTTGTAAAGACAGATGAAGTATACGGCGAAGAAGTGAACAAAGCTGTAGATGAATTAAATGATGGAGATATTTTACTTATTGAGAATGTTCGCTTTGAAGCTGGTGAGACGAAGAATGACCCTAAATTAGCGAAAGCATTTGCAGATATTGCAGATTACTTTGTGAATGATGCATTTGGTGCAGCACACCGTGCACATGCATCTACTGCTGGTATTGCAGAACATATTCCTTCAGCAGCAGGATTCTTACTTGAGAAAGAACTAGATGTTTTAGGAAAAGCATTGTCAAATCCAGATCGTCCTTTCACTGCTATTATTGGTGGAGCGAAAGTAAAAGACAAAATTGGTGTCATTGACAATTTATTAGATAAAGTAGATAACTTAATTATCGGTGGTGGGCTTGCTTACACATTTGTTAAAGCACTAGGACACGAAGTAGGTCAGTCATTATTAGAAGAAGATAAAATTGAGTTAGCAAAAGAATATATGCAAAAAGCAAAAGACAAAGGTGTCAATTTCGTAATGCCTGAAGATGTAATCGTAGCAGACGATTTCTCAAATGATGCCAATACACAAGTTGTATCTATTGATAGCATTCCAGCAGATTGGGAAGCATTAGATATTGGTCCAAAAACTCGTGAAAAATATGCTAAAATTGTCGCAGAATCTAAACTAGTTATTTGGAATGGACCAATGGGTGTATTCGAGATTGATGCATTCGCAAAAGGTACAAAAGCCGTAGCAGATGCATTAAGTACAACAGAAGGGTATACTGTAATTGGTGGTGGCGATTCTGCAGCAGCAGTAGAGAAATTCCATCTTGCAGATAAAATGGATCATATTTCTACTGGTGGTGGTGCTTCTCTTGAGTTTATGGAGGGGAAAGAACTACCTGGAGTTTCAGCACTAACTGATAAGTAAGTTAAGGAGAGGTGATTGGATGCGTAAGAAAGTAATCGCAGGTAACTGGAAAATGAACAAACTATTAGGTGAAGCAGTTCAATTTGTAGAAGATACGAAAGTAAAAGTACCTTCAACTGAAAAAGTGGAATCTGTTGTATGTGCACCATTTCCATATTTACCTACATTAGTAGAAAAAGCAAAAGGTACAGATTTAGCAATTGCAGCACAAAATATGCATTTCGAAGAGAGTGGAGCATTTACTGGTGAAGTAAGTCCTGCAATGTTAAAAGACATCGGTGTAACATATGTCGTGCTAGGTCACTCTGAACGTCGCGAATTATTTGCAGAAACAGATGAGACAGTAAACAAAAAAGCACATGCAGCATTTGCGCATCAATTAGTACCAATTATTTGTGTTGGTGAAACATTAGAACAACGTGAAAGTAACACAACAATGGAAGTTGTTGAAGATCAAGTAAAAAAAGCAATAGATGGTTTATCAGAAGAACAAGTAAAAGCGTCTATTATTGCATATGAGCCAATCTGGGCAATCGGTACAGGAAAAACAGCTACATCTGAACAAGCGAACGAAGTATGTACACACATTCGTAAAGTAGTAGCTAATGCGGTATCTGAAACAGCTGCAGAAGCAGTTCGTATTCAATATGGTGGAAGTGTAAAACCATCTAATGTTGACGAATTATTATCACAATCTGATATCGATGGTGCACTTGTTGGTGGAGCTAGCCTTGAAGCAGACTCTTTCCTTCAATTAGTGGAGGCTGGTGCAAAATGAGTCAAAACAAGTTAGCAGCATTAATAATTTTAGACGGATTTGCTTTACGTGATGAAGTAAAAGGAAATGCTGTCAAACAAGCCAATACACCGAACTTTGATCGTTATTGGAACAATTATCCGCACAATCAATTAACAGCAAGTGGAGAAGCGGTAGGATTACCTGACGGGCAAATGGGTAACTCTGAGGTTGGTCACTTGAACATTGGTGCAGGACGTATTGTTTATCAAAGTTTAACTCGTGTGAATCTTTCGATTAAAGAAGGCGACTTTTTTGAAAACAAAGTCTTGTTAGATGCGATTCAACATGCGAAAGATAATGACAAAGCACTACACGTATTTGGTTTATTATCAGATGGTGGGGTACATAGCCATATACAACATATGTATGCAGTTTTAAAACTTGCAGCATCAAAAGGGTTAGAAAAAGTATATGTACATGCATTTCTTGATGGTCGTGATGTTGATCAAAAATCAGCAAAAATCTATATCAATGATGCATTAGAAAAAATGAAAGAATACGGTGTAGGGGAATTCGCTACGATTTCTGGTCGCTATTATTCCATGGATCGTGACAAACGATGGGATAGAGTGAAAAAATCGTATGATGCGATGGTATATGGGGAAGGACCAAAATACACAGATCCAATTGAAGTTGTTGAAGATTCTTACAAGAATGAGATCTACGATGAGTTCGTTATTCCTTCTGTGATTACAGATGAGAATGGTAAACCGAAAGCAACGATTCAAGATGACGATTCTGTTATTTTCTATAATTTCCGTCCAGACCGTGCGATTCAAATATCTCGTACATTTGCTAATGAAGATTTCCGTGATTTTGACCGTGGTGAAAAATCACCAAAGAATATTCATTTTGTTTGCTTAACAAATTTTAGTGAAACGGTGAATGGATATGTTGCGTATGAACCAGTTAATTTGGATAATACTGTAGGTGAAGTATTATCTCAAAATAATCTAAAACAATTACGTATTGCCGAAACAGAGAAATATCCTCACGTTACCTTCTTTATGAGTGGTGGACGTGAAAAAGAATTTCCTGGTGAAAAACGTATATTGATTGATTCACCAAAAGTTGCGACATATGATTTGAAGCCAGAAATGAGCGCATATGAAGTGACAGATGCATTACTTAAAGAATTAGATGCAGATGCACAGAATGCCATTATCCTGAATTTTGCTAATCCTGATATGGTAGGACATTCAGGTATGCTCGAACCTACAATTAAAGCTATTGAAACAGTAGACGAATGTCTAGGTAAGATAGTAGATAAAATTGTAGAAAAAGGTGGTCATGCGATTATTACTGCTGACCATGGTAATTCAGATGAAGTTATCACAATAGAAGGTAAGCCAATGACAGCACATACTACGAATCCAGTACCTGTTATTGTAACAAAAGATGACGTACAATTACGTGATGGCGGAATTCTAGCCGATCTTGCGCCAACATTGTTAGACTTATTAGATGTAGAAAAGCCAAAAGAAATGACAGGCGATTCATTAATTAAAAAATAATTATATTTTATTTAAAGGAGAGAATAAATTATGCCATACATTACAGACGTATATGCTCGCGAAGTATTAGACTCGCGCGGTAATCCAACAGTTGAGGTTGAAATTTACACAGAAACAGGTGCTTTCGGTACAGCATTAGTTCCAAGTGGTGCTTCTACTGGTGAATATGAAGCAGTAGAATTACGTGACGGAGATAAAGACCGTTATTTAGGTAAAGGTGTTCTTAAAGCAGTAGAACATGTAAATGAAATTATTGCACCAGAATTAATCGGTATTGATGTAACTCGTCAAGTAGTTATTGATCAATTATTATTAGAATTAGATGGTACAGAAAATAAAGGTAAATTAGGTGCAAACGCAATTCTTGGTGTATCTATGGCGGCAGCACATGCAGCAGCTGATTACTTAGGTGTACCACTTTACACTTACTTAGGTGGATTCAATGCAACAACTCTTCCTACACCAATGATGAACATTTTAAATGGTGGAGAGCATGCGGATAACAACGTAGATATTCAAGAATTCATGATTATGCCTGTTGGTGCTCCAACATTCCGTGAAGCATTACGTATGGGTGCTGAAATTTTCCATAGCTTGAAAAAAGTACTTAGTGGAAAAGGTTTAAATACTGGTGTTGGTGATGAAGGTGGATTTGCTCCAAACTTAGCATCAAACGAAGAAGCATTATCAACAATTATTGAAGCAATTGAAGCAGCTGGTTACAAACCAGGTGAAGAAGTAAAACTTGCAATGGACGTTGCATCTTCTGAATTCTACGAAGATGGTAAATACAACCTTAAAGGTGAAGGTGTTGTTCGTACATCTGAAGAAATGGTTGCTTGGTATGAAGAAATGATTAACAAGTATCCAATCATCTCTATTGAAGATGGTCTTGATGAAAATGATTGGGAAGGTCACAAATTATTAACAGAACGTATTGGTGATCGTGTTCAATTAGTTGGGGATGACTTATTTGTAACAAATACAAAACGTCTTGCTCAAGGTATCGAACAAGGTGTTGGTAACTCTATCCTTGTAAAAGTAAATCAAATTGGTACACTTACAGAAACTTTTGAAGCAATTGAAATGGCTAAACGTGCAGGGTACACTGCAGTAATCTCTCACCGTTCTGGTGAAACAGAAGATGCTACAATTGCAGATATTGCTGTAGCAACAAATGCAGGACAAATCAAAACAGGTGCGCCTTCACGTACTGACCGTGTTGCTAAATACAACCAATTATTACGTATCGAAGACGAACTTGCAGCAACAGCAAAATACGCTGGAAAAGCAGCATTCTACAATTTAAATAAATAATATAAACAAAAAGAAATTGTGATAATACAATTCTTTAGTTAAGAAAATCCAACCGATTCGAGAGCTATTTGAAGAATCGGTTGGATTTTTTGTGTATTAAAAGAAAAGTCTATTTGCTTATTCTGATATTCGGTATATGCTTGTAACCGCTCCGGTCCTTTACGGGGATTTTTCCCATGAGCTTTTAGTTACTCTATAATTAATGTAGTCATAAAAAAGTCAGCTTTATACTATGTTGATAGTGATTTTAACTTTAATTTATTTACGATGATAAGCCAAATAAGCGACTATCTGTAACAATCCACAATATATGCACTCGTAAACATTATAGAGCTTCTTAGAACATAGGTGCCCAATTCCACTCCTATGGGGTTCTTTTCCCTGAAGATCCATTTTTCCAAGCGATTTTTGCTTAGAAAAGTTAACTGAAGAAAAAAGTCTATGGAAAGGAAATTGGACAAGCCGGAGCGGGTAATACACACATATTTTATTTCATAATTACTGATTCATTTCCCAAACTCTTTTCATTTCATTTCCATCTCTTGGCTAGTTCATATGTTTTGTAACCACCATCTACATTTACAGCTTGATAACCATGATTCTTTAATATGCGACAAGCTAAATAACCTCTTAGACCTACTTGACAATGTACATATACAGGTCTTGTCGAATCTAATTCAGGTAGTTTGTTTCTTAATTCTGTTAGTGAAATGTTTACAGCACCTTCAATTGCTCCATTTGCAAATTCTTCTTTTTCGCGGACATCAATTAATGTAGCCCCATTATTAACGAGCTCATCTACTTCATACCATTGAATTGTTTCCATTTCATCATCAATAATATTAGATGCAACATAACCAACCATGTTTACTGGATCTTTAGCAGAAGAGAAAGGAGGTGCATATGTCAATTCTAATTCTGCTAGCTCTAGTATAGACAAATTTCCTCTGATTGCAGTTGCAATGACATCCATTCGCTTGTCTACTCCATTTTTACCGACAGCTTGTGCCCCAAGAATGTTCAAAGTATTCTTATCATAAAGTACTTTTAAAGAAATTGGTGTCGCTCCTGGATAATAGGTTGCATGTGATGCTGGATGAATGTGTATGACTTCATATTCTTTGTTTTTAGATTGTAATACTTTTTCATTTAGTCCTGTTGTCGCAACAGATAATTCAAAGACTTTGGCAATTCCTGAACCTAATGTCCCTAGATAAGGTTCTTTCTTACCAAGTATATTATTTGCAACCATTCTTCCTTGTCTATTTGCAGGCCCTGCAAGAGGGATAAACGTTTCTTCCTTAGCAATATAATCATTGATAACAATTGCGTCTCCTATCGCATATATGTCCTTCTGTGATGTTTCAAAATATTCATTTACAAGAATACCACCACGTTCATGGACAGCAATATCTGCTTCTTTTGCAAGCTTACTCTCAGGCTTTACACCAATAGAAAGAATGACAATGTCTTGCTCGATGATTTTGCCACTATTTAGTTCTATCCTTTGGCCGTTATCGTGAAATGCTTTTACCGCATCTTTTAATAATAATTGAATTCCATGATTAACTAAGTGATCATGAACAATTGCTGCCATTTCTTTATCAAGTGGTGCCATTACTTGGTCAGCCATTTCAACTAATGTGACTTCTATACCTCTTTCAACTAGATTCTCAGCCATTTCTAAACCGATAAATCCTCCACCAACAACAGTTGCTTTCTGTGGTTTATTTGTATCTACAAATGATTTAATTCGATCTGTATCAGGTATATTACGTAATGTAAATACATTATTCGCTTTCTCTAATCCATTGAATGAAGGGATGATTGGGCTTGCTCCTGGTGAAAGAATGATTGTATCATAGCTTTCAACATATTTTACGCCAGTTTTTAAATTTTTTGCTTCGATTACTTTTTCTATAGGGTTAATCTTGACTACTTCTGTTTGGGTTCGAATATCTAATTGAAATCTGTTCGTCATTCCTTCGACGGTTTGCACTAATAACTTTTCTCTTTGCTTAATTGTTTCACCAATATAATATGGTAATCCACAATTGGCGAAAGAGATATGTTCACCACGTTCAAACAAGATAATTTCTGCATCTTCGTTTAATCTTCTTAAGCGTGCAGCAGCAGTAGCTCCACCTGCAACTCCGCCTACAATAATAATTTTTTTCATACTATTTTCCTCCTTAATATTATACTTATACCCCTATGCGTATAATACACTATAGTTTAAGATAAATGTGTGCTTAATATCACACTATTCACAAAGTTTTCAAAATCAATCGAGTAGAATGAAATGTTTAGCGGTATGATATATAATAGAAAGAAGTTAGGTAAATACTGTTGACAATATACCGATAGGGGTATATAATAAAGTTGTCGTTAGTTTTATAGATAGTTTAGCTTATGAAATAGAAGGGAGTCTTCATCATGGAATATGATCAAAAGATAAAAAATCGAATGAAACGAATTGAAGGACAAGTTCGTGGCCTGATTAAAATGATGGATGAAGGCAAAGATTGTCGCGATGTTGTTACACAAATGTCTGCAGTAAGAAGTGCAATGGATCGCACGGCTGCATTAATTGTTAGTACAAATTTAGAACGTTGCATTCGAGAAGAAAAAAACACTGGTGAATCATCAGAAGACTTAATTAAAGAAGCTGTAAATTTACTCGTTAAAAGTAGATAAAAATAGAGTAATGGTTACTCTATTTTTTTACCAATAAATTTATACCTATACAGGTATTTGTATTAGGAGGAATTAAAATTGACAGAGAAGAAAAAGACAACGATTGTTTTATTTAGTGGAGATTATGATAAAGCGATGGCAGCATACATTATCGCAAATGGTGCTGCAGCATATGATCATGAAGTAACGATTTTTCACACATTTTGGGGATTAAATGCATTAAGAAAAGATGAGCATTTACAGGTGAAGAAGACATTCATGGAGAAGCTCTTTGGCAAAATGATGCCAAGAGGAGCAGAGAAGATGGGCTTATCGAAAATGAATTATTTAGGTATGGGTAAAAAAATGATTAAAGATATTATGAAAAAACATAATGCTGTACCAGTAAACGAATTAGTTGAAATGGCCCAAGCACAAGATGTAAAATTAATTGCATGTACCATGACAATGGACCTTTTAGGTTTACAAAAAGAAGAGTTGTTAGATAATATTGAATATGCAGGTGTTGCAGCATACATTGGTGACTCAGAAGATGGTAATATTACATTATTCATTTAATTAAACAAATAATGGAGGAATATAAGATGAAAGAAATTCAACCGAGTGAATTAGCTGCTAAATTAAAAGCAGGGGAAGCATTAAATATTATTGATGTACGTGAAGATGAAGAAGTAGAAGAAGGAATGATCCCTGGAGCGAAACATGTGCGTTTAGGTGATATTCCTGAACGTATTGGTGAATTAGACTCAGCCAAACATTATTACATGGTATGTCGATCAGGTGCTAGAAGTGGGCGTGCAACAGAATTCCTTGAATCAAACGGAATTGAAGCAACGAACATGGCTGGTGGAATGCTTGCATGGGAAGATGAGATTGAATTACCGAAAAAGTAATGAATAAATAAAAACGGCTTATCCAATTAGATAAGCCGTTTTTATTTATTGAAAGGAATTATAAACAATCATTTATCTTTTTATTGATTTGTTTTTTCACGAATAAATGCTTCAACTTCATCTGCTGTATTCATATTTAATAGGGTATCTTTATAAGATGCTAGTTCTTCTTTAGATAATCCTTTAATTTGTGTACGAGCAGGTAAGATAGATGTTGCACTCATACTGAATTCATCCAGTCCTAAACCGAGTAGAATCGGAATTGCAATGGAATCACCAGCCATTTCGCCACACATTCCAGCCCATTTACCTTCAGCATGTGCTGCTTCAATGACATTATGAACTAAATTCAAGATTGCTGGATGATATGGTTGGTATAAGTAGCTTACACGTTCATTCATACGATCTGCTGCTAACGTATATTGGATTAAATCATTTGTTCCAATACTAAAGAAATCTACTTCTTTTGCAAATTGACGTGCAATCACTGCTGTTGATGGAATTTCTACCATGATACCAATCTCAATAGCATCAGATACTTCTACACCTTCAGCAACTAATTTTTCTTTTTCTTCTAATAGAAGTGCTTTTGCTTGTCTGAACTCATCTAATGTCGCAATCATTGGGAACATGATTTTCAAGTTACCAAATACACTTGCACGTAATAATGCACGTAATTGCGTACGGAAAATATCATCGCGCTCTAAACATAAACGAATGGCACGATACCCTAAGAATGGGTTCATTTCTTCAGGTAATTCTAAATATGGAAGTTCTTTGTCTCCACCGATATCTAGTGTACGAACAACAACAGGTTTGTCACCCATTTGTTCTAAAACTGCTTTATATGATTCAAATTGCTCTTCTTCTGTTGGTAATTCTTTTTTACCCATATAAAGAAATTCTGTACGATAAAGGCCTACACCTTCACCACCATTATTTAGTACACCAGTCACATCTTCAGGTGTTCCAATATTTGCAACCAATTCTACATGTGTACCATCTGCAGATACTGTAGGCTCATCTTTTAATTTTGCCCATTCTTGTTTTTGTTGTTCAAATTGTTGTAACTTTTCTTTGTATGATGCGATGACATCATCAGACGGATTAATGATTACTTCTCCATCAATACCATCAACAATGACAAAATCACCATCATTAATTTTGGCAGTTACTTCTTTTGTACCAACAACTGCAGGAATTTCTAATGAACGCGCCATAATAGCAGAGTGTGATGTACGTCCACCGATATTTGTTGTAAAACCTTTTACAAATTGCTTGTTTAATTGTGCTGTATCAGAAGGTGTTAAATCTTCTGCGATAACAACAACTTCTTCGTTAATTAGTGCAGGATTTGGAAAAGATACATTCAATAAGTGTGCCATCACACGTTTTGTTACATCTTTAATATCCGCTGCACGCTCACGCATGTATTCATTGTCCATATTCTCGAACATTTGAATAAACATTTGTGCTGTTTCATCTAATGCGAATTCAGCATTTACTTGTTCTGATTCAATCTTATCTTTAATTGGATTGATTAATTCAGGATCACTTAAAACTAATAAATGCGCAGAGAAAATTTCAGCATGCTCATCACCTAAGCTAGCACGTGCATGTTCTTTGATTTTCTCTAATTCTGATTTAGATACTTCTAATGCATTTGTTAGTCGCTCAATTTCTTTTGTAGCATCTTTAATGCTTTCTTTTTTGAAAGAAAGATCTGGAACAGCTAATTTATATGCTTTTGCAATCGCGATTCCACTTGATGCTGCAATTCCTTTTAAATTACTCATGTTGAGATTACTCTCCTAGTCCTTCTGATTTAATTACATCTACTACTGCATTTACTGCCTCTTCTTCATCAGAACCTTCAGCGATGATTTTGATTTCTGCACCTTGAGGGATTCCTAGAGACATTACACCCATAATTGATTTCAAGTTGATTGACTTACCGTTATATTCTAAAGTCATTTCAGATGCAAAGCTACCTGCTTTGTTTACTAATACAGTTGCTGGGCGAGCATGTACTCCTGTTTCATCTGTGATTGTTACTGTTTTTTCTACTGCCATAATGTAAAACCTCCTAAGTATATTAAAAAATTGTATAGCTACCTCTTAATTTTACTCTTTTTTGTAGTCATATTTCAACAGTCCGCGTAAAATGTCAAAAAATATTTTAAAATTCATAGTAAGTAGCAACGTTATTATAATGATTTTGACTAATTTCGACAAGTGATTTGCTCATTTAACCATTGGAAAATATCATGAAATATTTCACTATTATTTTTTTCATTTAATATTTCATGCCGTAAACCTGGATATACTTTCATATTAATGAATTCTATACCAGCATCTTTATATAATTTCACTACTTTTTCTGTACCTTTACTATAATTCGTCGCAGGATCCTCTTTACCCGTTAAAAATAATAGTGGAATGTGCGGATTTATTTTCTTTATCTCTGATTGATCTTGGATGAGTGAAATGCCTTGATACAATTCATAGAAAAATTCATTACTTGGGACAAATCCACAATAAGGATCTTCTATATAATCTGTAACAGTATCTTCATTTTTACAAACCCAATCGAATTCTGTATTGTTTGCTGTCTTTTTATTGAATTGAAAAAATGTAAGTTTGTTTGCGAATTGCCCTTTTGTTGTATTGCCTTTAAACGAAATGATTGATGATAGTAATAATTTTCCGAAAGCTAGTAAAGCAGATGGTTGATAACCTGAACCAATTAAAACAGCACCATTTAACGGAATCATAGGTACAAGTGCTAGTGCACGTCTACTTAAAAAAGAACCCATACTATGGCCGATTAAAAAGTGTGGTATGCTAGGATAGTCCTCTTCAATCTTATTGGATAGCTCTACAATATCCATTGCCACACGATCAAATGTGACGTGATCACCAAAATAACCTATGGAGTCATTTGCCGCACCTGTTTGTCCATGTCCACGATGGTCATGGCCATATACGATAATATTTTTGGCATTCAAAAATTGTGCGAACTCATGATATCTAGTTATATGTTCTGCCATCCCGTGGGCAATCTGCACTGTTGCAATCGCTTCGTGTACATCATCCCATTTCTTTACGTGTATCTTTTTTCCATCAGACATTTCTTCCCAATACTCATACATTTCCCCGTACCTCCTATTTACATCCTAGTTTTAATTATACTATATTTCAGTAAAAATAGGAGGAATCATCCTCAATTAGGTCATTCATATGTTTCACTTGAAATAGGATAGAAATATTTACTATTATATATGGAGATATTTTTAGAAAAGGCTTGCTTAATCTAGTTAGATTATGCTAAATTGATATTATGTATTTGTACGTCTAGGGGGTGTTTGCTCATGTTAGCGACGATGATGACATTGCTAATTATTGATGCAATCGTATTAATTGTTTTAGTTTTATTACAATCAGGTAAGAGTGCTGGTCTATCTGGAGCGATTTCAGGTGGGGCAGAGCAATTGTTTGGTAAGCAAAAAGCCAGAGGAATTGATGCAGTTCTACATAGAGGTACTGTAATTACAGGAACATTGTTCTTCATCTTAACTTTTGCACTTGCTTATTTGTTATAATGTAATTGATTTTCGCAAATCACAAAAACATCCTTTGCAAAATATGAGCAAAGGATGTTTTTTCAATTACTAAAAAAGGAATACTAATGATAGAGAACAGACTTATTTACATATTTGAAGGAGAGAGATTACATGAAAGTAAAACAACCAGAACCATTTATGTTTGAAGCAGGTGATCGTGCGGTATTATTATTACATGGCTTTACAGGCCACTCTGCAGATGTACGCATGCTTGGTAGGTTCTTACATAGTAAAGGCTATACATGTTATGCACCAATCTATCGTGGTCATGGTAAATCACCAGAAGAACTAATTGATGTCACTGCAGAAGAGTGGTGGGAAGATGTAGTGGAAGCATATCAAACATTGAAAGATAAAGGATACACTAAAATTGCAGTAGCAGGACTTTCTTTAGGTGGTGTGTTAGGACTACGACTTGCATGTAATCATCCTTTACAAGGTGTTATAACAATGTGTTCCCCAATGTATTTTGATAATGAAGAGCAGTTAACGATTGGGTTTAGACAATTTGCCAAAGAATACAAACAATTAGAAAGAAAAAATGAAGAAATTATCAAGCAAGAGGTAGATCAACTCCTCGAAGCTTCTAAAGGTTTATTTCAACAAATTGCTGCATCTATTGAGAGAGTGAAAGAAAATGTCGACATGCTTTATACACCGACATTTGTCATTCAGGCGACAAATGATCAGATGATTAACCCAGATAGTGCGAATTATATTTATGAAAATGTAGAATCAGAAAAGAAAAAAATTAAATTTTATGACAATGGCACACACGCAATTACATTTAGTAATGCAAAGGATGAAATGCATGAGGATATTTACACATTTCTAGAATCACTTGAATGGTAAATTGCCATAATAAGAAAGCGTGAAAAATAGAGAAAGAGGTGAATGGATTGGAACTACAAAAAAAGATTCTTAATTTTTTTGAAGAAAATAATACAAAACCATATTCTGTGCAAGAGATTGAAGAATTGTTAGAACTAGATGATCCAGAGGAATTTACACAATTAGTAAAAGCATTAAATGCATTAGAAGAAAAAGGTGAGCTCATTCGAACAAAGAAGAATCGATATGGCTTACCAGAGAAAATGAATTTAATTCGTGGTACGATTCAAATGCATGCAAAAGGGTTTGCTTTTTTAATTCCTGATGATGACACAATGGATGATGTGTATATCAATCAAGCGGATTTACAGTCAGCTATGAATGGGGATCGTGTATTTGTACGCGTAGATAGTCGTGATGAATCTGGCAAACGAGCAGAAGGTGTTGTTGTCAGAATTATAGAACGTCAATTGAAACAAATTGTAGGTACGTACGAAGATAATGGTGCGTTCGGTTTTGTTATAGCAGATGATAAAAGAATTCCAAATGATATTTTCGTACCAAAAGGTCAATCAAAAGGTGCAGTAAGTGGACACAAAGTAATTGTTGAAATTACGAAATATCCTGAAGGTAGAATGAGTGCGGAAGGAGAAGTCATTCAGATTCTTGGGCACAAAAATGATCCTGGAATGGATATTATTTCGATTATTTACAAAAATGGTATTGCAATTGATTTTCCACAAGAAGTACTTGATCAAGCGGAGCAAATTCCTGAACAAATTCATGAATCAGACCTTGTGAATCGTAAAGATTTACGAGAAGAAACGATTGTTACAATTGATGGTGCGGATGCAAAAGACCTTGACGATGCCGTTACTGTTAAGAAATTAGAGAATGGCAATTATAAATTAGGTGTCTATATTGCTGATGTGACACATTATGTAAAGGAAAATTCACCAATTGACAAAGAAGCATTTGAACGTAGTACAAGTGTGTACTTGGTTGATCGAGTGATCCCAATGATTCCACATCGTTTATCAAACGGAATTTGTTCATTGAACCCTCAAGTGGACCGACTTGTTCTTGGCTGTGATATGGAAATCAACCAAAAAGGGGAAGTAGTGAGTCATGATATTTTCCAAGCTGTCATTAATACAACAGAGCGAATGACGTATAAAGCTGTGAATCAAATTTTAGTGGATCAAGATGAGGAAGTAATTGCTCGTTATCAACCTCTTGTACCATTATTTGAAGATATGCGTGATCTAGCTCAAGTATTGCGCGAGAAACGATTTGGCCGTGGTGCAATTGATTTCGATTTTAAAGAAGCACAAGTACTAGTAGACGACAAAGGAAAAGCAGAAGAAGTTGTCATTAGAGAACGTTCTGTTGGTGAGAAATTAATCGAAGAGTTTATGTTATGCGCAAATGAAACAATTGCTGAACATTTTCACTGGATGGACGTACCATTTATTCATCGTATCCACGAAGATCCTGATCCAGCAAAACTACAAACATTTTTTGAATTTATCGCTCGATTTGGATATGTAGTGAAGGGGTCGTCTAATGAAATTCACCCACAAGCATTACAACAAGTGTTGGATGAAGTGAAAGGGACAGATGAAGATATTATTATTTCTAAGTTAATGCTTCGTTCAATGAAGCAGGCGAAATATGACCCACAAAGTATTGGTCACTTTGGTTTAGCAACAGATTATTATACACATTTTACATCACCAATCAGACGATATCCTGATTTAATTGTACATCGACTTATCCGCACATACTTAATTGATGGAAAATTAGACAGTCATACAAGAGCACATTGGAAAGAAAGAATGCCAGACATTGCGAGACACACTTCGATGAAAGAACGGGCTGCTGTTGATGCAGAACGAGAAGTGGACGATCTTAAGAAAGCAGAATTTATGCTCGATAAAATTGGGGAAGAATTTGAAGGTGTTATTAGTTCTGTTACAAATTTTGGTCTATTTGTAGAACTTCCAAATACAATTGAGGGACTTGTACATGTTAGTTATTTAACAGATGATTATTACCATTTTGATGAGCGCGCATATGCAATGATTGGTGAAAGAACAGGGAATGTATTTCAAGTTGGTGATCATATTACAGTTAAAGTCGCACAAGTAAACTTAGAAGAACGTGCCGTTGATTTTGAAATTGTCGGTATGAAGCCAAGAAGGAATAGACAAGCAAAAGAAGGACCAAAAGTCATTGAAGCAAAACGTGAGAAAAAAGGGTTAAAGAAAGTTGCAAAAAAAACACAAAAAGCCAATGGTAAAAGAAAAAATGGAAAGAAGAAAAAGCGGAAATAGAAGCAAGCACTTCTATTTCCTTGTTCCCCTCCTTTTTGCCATAGCATCTGCTGCCGTTTTTTGCTAAAATAGTGATACGTAACAAGTAGGAGGAACGAGAAATGGCAAAGCATGAAAGTAAAGCAATTGCACAAAATAAAAAAGCAAGTCATGATTTTTTTATTGAAGAAACATTTGAAGCAGGAATCGTGTTACAAGGGACGGAGATTAAATCTATTCGTAAAAGGCAAGTGAATTTAAAGGATAGTTTTGCTACAATTCGAAATGGGGAAGTGTTCTTACATAATATGCATGTTTCTCCATATGAACAAGGCAATCGATTTAATCATGAACCAACAAGAGCGAGAAAGTTATTGCTACACAGAAAGCAAATTGATAAGCTTATTGGTGAAACAAAACAAGCTGGTTATTCATTAGTCCCATTAAAAGTATATATTAAGAATGGTTTTGCAAAAGTTCTGCTTGGGTTAGGGAAAGGAAAGAAAAAATTCGACAAACGTGAAGACTTGAAGCAAAAACAAGCGAAACGTGATATGGATCGAGCGTTAAAAGACCGTAATTAACGGAATTTGGCAAGTGTATACTGTTGATAATTCGTGTGAATATGTTATACTATTTATTGTGATAGGATAATTGAATATTTAGCCTCGTGCTTACTCATATCCGTATCTCTTTATTTTAAAGGGGACGTTACGGATTCGACAGGGGTAGGTCGAGCTCAGGTTGCGCGTCGAGGTTACGACTCGTAAAACGTTAACGCCAATAATAACTGGCAAAGAAAACAATTACTCTTTAGCAGCTGCGTAAGCACTGACTAAAGGATCCTTCCTACCATCGCCCATGTGGTAGATTGAAGGGTCTCACTTATTAGTGGGCTACGCTATTCTCCTCCGTCTGTGGAGTAATAGAAGAGATTAATCAGACTAGCTACTAGAACGCCTGTTGGTAGGCATAATAGTTAGCGAAGCGCAAATATACCAACTACACGTGTAGACGCCTGAGTGCCGATACCTTTGGACGTGGGTTCGACTCCCACCGTCTCCACTTATTAGCTTCAAACCGTTGGTATGACTGGCTTTGAAAACTCGTGATACGATTTGTGATACTGTAACTCATTTGAAGTCACTTATTTTTATCACATTTGCAGGTTTAAAGTCATCTTCCATTTTTGCAATTGCATCATCTTCTGCATTAGGATAAAGATGGCTGTAAATATCATAAGTGGTTGAAGTATTAGCATGTCCTAGACGCTTACTGACAATTTGAATGTCATTGCCTAGGCTTATTAAGTAAGACGCGTGAGAATGCCTTAAATCGTGTATTCTGATTCGTTTAACTTTTGCTTGTTTTACATATTCACTAAAATACCTATCGATTGTGGTATGTGCGATATGGGAATAAAATTCACCAAACACAACATAATCAGATTTATTGTTCGTCAAGAGCTTCAATTCACCAAGTAGTTTCATGGTGTGTTGAGGCATTTTTATTTTTCGTATAGAAGACTCATTTTTTGGTGATGTAACTCTCCCATGATAAACGGTTTTATTGATGTCAATGATGTTGTTATCAAAATCAATATCGTTCCAAGTTAGAGATAATGCTTCTCCTTTTCGCAATC
>JAJUGF010000007.1 GCA_029268495.1 Gracilibacillus sp. | reverse complement strand
GGAAATAAATTGTTTCATATTCTAAAGAAATGGAATACATTAAGAAATCAATTATTGGTTGTATTCTTATTCGTCATGATTATTGTATTAATCATTGTAAGCGGAATCAGTTATCAACGTGTAGCTGATTTACTGCAAGGAAATGCGGAGGAACAAATAAAACAAACCGCTGTGGAATCAAATGGACGTTTAGACTCATTGTATGAACAAATAAATATGGTAACAAAGCAAGTTACGACAAATGAAGAATTACAACATATTCTATATAAAACATGGCTTGGAAATGAAACGACATTCCATGAACGACAATCGTTAATGCGAACAATTAATAGCATTCAAGCAAATGCAGATGGTATCTATTCTGTTGAAATTTACACAAAAAATTACCAACGTATTATTCCGATTGACGCAACAAATTTAAACGAACGCATCAATCCAATTTGGATCAGTTTGGCTAATGAAAGTAAAGGCAGTCTTGTATGGATAGGAGAAGATCCACTTGATGATAATTATTTTTTAGTAACTCGTAGGATTAATTTAATGGATGAGAACTTTACAAATGGTGGATATATGATGATGCGAATAAGCAAAACATATTT
This sequence comes from Gracilibacillus sp., assembly GCA_029268495.1. Taxonomy (GTDB): domain Bacteria; phylum Bacillota; class Bacilli; order Bacillales; family Amphibacillaceae; genus Gracilibacillus; species Gracilibacillus marinus. The sequence goes on along the minus strand of JAJUGF010000007.1, from coordinate 22,115 downwards.
TCAATTGAATGAGCATGTGGATGAAGAAACAAAAGATTACACAGTAGTTGTAGATAAATACAACCAAACAATCGCATCCAATTATCCTTTTGATGTAGAGGCAATTCATCAACGTAAATCAGACACGATTAAGGTTAATTCTGAAGAATACATTGTTGTAGAGAATACCTCTAAAAAGACAGGGTGGACTGTGTATTATCTTACGCCAGTACATCATTTAACTAAAGGAATGTCAATCGTGTTAACAGGAATTATTATTGCTGGATTAATTGGTGTCGGAATTTTCTTTATCTCTTCTTTCTTTTTAGCAACCTTTATTACTCGACCTATTACACGATTAACTCAAACAATGCGTGAAGCAGGGCAAGGTGTACTTGCGCAAAATCCTATCATTTCATCTACTAATGAAATTAATGAATTGAATCAAACATATAATCAATTAGCAGCAGAAACCAATTACCTTGTGCGTATGGTATACGAGAAGGAAATAATGACGAATAGAACAGAACTAAAGGCATTACAAGCACAAATCCATCCGCATTTTCTCTTTAATACATTGGATGCATTGTATTGGTCATTAGATGAAAAGGATGAAGAAGAATTAGCAGCTGTCGTTTTAGCGATGTCTGAGTTATTCCGTTATACGATTTCAAAAGAGAACCAAGATGAGTGGGTAACAGTGAAAGAAGAATTAGACCATATTGAAAGATATATGCAAATAATGCGTATGCGCTTTGGTGATCGATTACTTTGGGAGAAAGAAGTAGAGTCTCTCTATCTTCAGACGAAGATACCTAAACTATTGATACAACCATTAGTGGAGAATGCTATATTGCATGGTGCAGGGAATATTGTGGGCAATTGTACGATAACTGTTTTGATAGAAAAGGTTAAAGAACGAGACATGTTACGCATAGTAGTATGTGACAATGGACCAGGAATGAATCAAGAAACACTTGAATATGTAGAACAATTACTTAAGGGCGGTGTTGCACAACAAAAAGGTTCAGGGATGGCGCTACATAATGTAGAGAAACGATTAGAACTATACTATGGAGATAAAGGAAACGGGCTAACTATACAGAGTGAGGAAGATAGAGGGACAACAATTAGCTTCGAGATTCCGGTAGATGGAGGGGAATTTTCATGAGTAGAAAGGTAATTGCTGTAGTTGATGATGAGCCGAGAAGTAGACAAGGAATAAAGAAAACAATTGAACGTGCAGCGATTGACCAGTATGAAGTAATTGTTGCAGCAAACACAAAAGAAGCAATGAACCTTATTGCAGAAAGAAAAGTCCATGTGCTCATCACAGACATTCGAATGCCTGAACAGACAGGATTAGAAATGTTAGAAGAATTAAAACGAAAAGCACAAGATCCTGTAGTCATTGTTATTTCTGCATACTCTGAATTTGATTATGCACAACATGCATTAGAATTAGGAGTAGTGAATTATTTATTAAAACCTATTCCCAAAGAGAAATTAATGAGTGCAATAAATAAAGCAATAGAAATAGAAGAACAAAGGGAACGTTCAGGTGTAATGAATAAAATAGTTGATGATAAATGGATACAGGTACAGAAAGAAAATAACTATAATCGCGCTGTCAATGAAGCATTACAATATATTGAAAGTCATTTTCGCGAAACAATAACATTAAAGGAAGTAGCTGATGCTGTACATTTAAATGCTAGTTACTTAAGTGGCTTGTTTAAAGAAGAGTTGGAAATGACATTTAGTGAATTTATTACTAGAAGGAGAATACAGGAAGCAAAGCGGTTATTGTTAACAACAGATAATACTATTACTGAAATTGCAGAAAAAATTGGTTATCAAACAGCTAAATATTTCATTAAGATTTTTAAGCAATATGAAAATACAACACCAAATGTATACCGAAAAGAAAATGAAAGCGATTCCTAAAAATTGTGGTATTTCATCTAATCATTGTTACCTTACGAGAAGGATAGTAGGGTGATAGACTAATACATGTAACGAAATATCATATTTTTAGGGGGTTTTATCATGAAAGGTACGTTGGCAAAAGGATTGTTGTTACTATCTCTATTTGCGTTAGTTTTCTTAGCGGCATGTGGAGGTTCGGATGGAGAGAATGCTTCAAAAGATGACGAAAATGAAAGCGGTTCAGGAGATAAAGTAATTGAATTTATGCATCTATGGCCAGAAGGAAGTTCAAAGCAACATTATGATATTGTAAATGGAATTATTGAAGAGTATGAGTCAGACAATCCAGGAGTAAAAGTGAAGTTAGAGATTTTAGGTAATGAACAGTATAAAGAAAAACTAAAAGTATTATCTACTTCTAATGAATTACCAGATGTTGGGATGACTTGGGCTGCAGGATTCTTAGAGCCATATGTTAGTGGAAATATGTTTGCATCATTGGATGATTTATTAGATGGGCCACTTAAAGATAAGTTTGTACCAGGAACAGCTGAAGCGTATGCATTAGATGGAACAACATATGGTTTACCTCTTGAATTAAATATAACACCACTATATTATAACAAAGCTATTTTTGAAGAGCATGGATTAGAAGCACCAACTACTTTCGATGAACTGAAAGAAGTTGTACAAACATTAGTCGATCAAGGTGTGACACCAATTGCATTAGGTAACAAAGATAGATGGACTGGTTCTATGTGGTATATGTATTTAGCTGACAGAATTGGTGGTCCAGAAGTATTGAATAAAGCAATTGATCGTTCAGGTAGTTTTGAAGATCCAGCATTAGTAGAAGCAGCTAAAGAAGTCCAAGAATTAGTGGACATGGGTGCATTCTTAAATGGATTTAATGGATTAGGAAATGACGAAGCAAAAGGGTATTTCATTAACGAACAAGCAGCAATGTATTTAATGGGTTCTTGGGATTTACCTGAATGGACAACAAGTGAGGCAAACCCACAAGAATTTAAAGACTCTATTGATTACATGAAGTTCCCAGTTGTAGAAGGTGGAAAAGGGGACGAGAATAGTTTTGTTGGTGGCCCTGGTGTTGGTTTGTTTGTTGCAGAGAACTCTGATGTAAAAGAAGAAGCAAAAGACTTTGTGGCCTTCTTTGTAGAAAAATGGGGAGAACAATCTGTTGAAAAAGCAGGTGTGATTCCAGCAACGAAAGTAGATACAGAAGGATCGGATTTACCACAAATGTATGTAGATGTATTGAATGATTTAAATGAAGCATCCAATATTACGTTATATGCAGATGTGCAAATGAGTGCAGGTGTAGCGGAAGTGCATTTAGACATGATTCAAGCATTGTTTGGTAAAGCTGTAACACCAGAAGAATTCGCGAAACAACAAGAAGAAGCACTAGCGGCAGAAGAGTAGAAAAAAGATACTTGTACGTTTTATAGCAGTCCTTAACAAAAACCGAATTTTGTTTAGCGTCTAACGATACAAAATTCGGTTTTTAATTAAGAAGATTTCAAATAATAATAACTTCAAATCATACAAGCATACTTTCTAATCTACAGAAAGAAGGAGATTCATATGAATAAAGTAATGTCGAATAAAGTCGTCATTGCATTATATACATTACCTGCATTGATTTTAATTCTTGCATTAATTTATGGGCCTATTTTATTAACAGGATACTATGGATTGATGGATTGGAATGGTATTGGTGCAATGACATTTATCGGACTAGATAATTATGTAGAATTAGTACAAGATAGTAAGTTTTGGGAAAGTGCCTTGCATTCTTTTCTATTAGCAATATTTTCAACACTTAGTCTTGCTATCTACTTAATTATTTCATTGATACTAGCAGGGAAAATCAAAGGTTCCAATTTGTTACGCAAAATTTATCTAATTCCAATGTTATTATCCTCTGTAGCAATTGCGCAGTTATGGATAAAAATATATGATCCAAACAACGGAATGTTAAATAGTTTGTTACAAACATTAGGTGTGGAGAATCCACCAGCGTGGTTAGCAGATCCTAATTTAGTTTTGTATGCAATTTTTGTCGCGATTTTATGGCAATATGCAGGATTCTATATCATTATTTATTATGCTGCATTGAAAGGTTTACCAGAATCATTAATAGAAGCAGCAAAAATAGATGGAGCAACACCAATACAAATTGCTTATAAAATTAAAGTACCGTTAATTGCGGGTGTTATTAAAGTAACGATCGTTCTAGCGATTGTAGGATCATTAAAGTATTTTGATTTAATCTATGTCATGACAGGTGGAGGGCCAAATGGTGCAAGTGAAGTAATCGCATCATATATGTACAAGAAAGCATTTGGAATTTATGATTTCGGATATGGTAGTGCCATTGCCTTTTTCTTATTATTAATTACACTTGTTGTCACATGGTTAACACGAAAATTAACGGCATCTGAAGATGAGATTCAATATTAATAACAAGAAAGGGTGTATGTGATATGGCAAGCCTTGCGCAAGCGAAAGAAAATAGTACTTTCGCGAAAATTGGAATGATTTTGTTATACCTTGCTTTAATTATCGTAGCAGTATTTCAATTGTATCCACTAGTTTGGTTATTTATGTTCTCATTAAAAAGCAATTCGGAAGTATTCGGCTTATCCCCATTTGCCTTACCGCAAGAGCCACAATGGGAAAATTATGTGCGAGTGTGGACGCAAGGAAATATTGATATGTATTTCTTTAACAGTGTGTGGATAACCCTAGTATCCGTTTTATTAACGGTATTACTTGCAAGTTTTGTGACATTTGCAATTACAAGAATGAGATGGAAGTTTAGTAAATTAGTACTCGCTCTATTTATGATTGGTTATATGGTACCAATTCACTCAGCGATTATTCCATTGTTTGATTTTTATTTAAAATTAGATTTAATAGATAATCCCTTATCGATAATTTTGTCTTATGTTGCTTTTAATCTACCTCTGACGATTATGATTTTACTAGGATTTTATTACACATTGCCTAGAGAAGTAGAAGAAGCGGCAGTTGTAGATGGTTGTTCTGTGCATCGAATCTTTTTTCAAATCACTTTGCCAATGACAACACCTGTACTTGCGACTACAGCGATTATTAATATGATTTATAACTGGAATGAGTTTATCTTTGTGAACACATTTATCAGCTCTGATCATTTAAAAACATTAACTGTAGGTATCCAAAATTTCATTGGGCAATATTTGACGGATTGGGGAGCGATTGGAGCAACATTAGTAATCAGTATTATTCCAATCTTAATCGCCTTTTTAGTATTAAGTGATAAGATTGTAGAAGGTATTGCAGCAGGATCTGTAAAAGGATAATCTTAATTTACAACGAAGTATAACATTGTATAATGATAGAAAAAAAGGGGATGTGCTCATATGCTGTTGGATACAATAGAGACAAATGAGAAAAAAATTGCTTTCACGTTTGATGATGGACCAGATCCTAAGTTCACAGAACAAATCTTACACTTATTAGAAGCTGCAAATGCAAAAGCGACGTTCTTTATGATAGGAGAGCATATCAAAAAATTTCCATCTATTGCAGAGAAAGTGTATAGAAACGGTCATGAATTAGCAAATCACACATACTCACATTGTAACTTGGCAGAGCAGGATGCACAGGAAGTAAGGACGGAACTATTAAAAGCAGAAGAGTGCATCACATCCATTACTGGAAAAAAACCTGCTTCTTTTAGACCGCCATTCTTCTCTTATAATGAGAATACGTTAAAGATAGTAGAAGAATTCGGATATCATACGATTGGTGCAGCTAATTTGGATGCAAGAGATTGGGATACACCAGGTGTGCAGATTATTTATGAAGAATCAAAAAAGGCAATTAAGAATGGTGCGATTTTTATTTTTCATGATGGATTGGGTGATCGCAGTCAAACAGTAGAGGCTGTTGGGAAATTAATTCATACATGCATAGAGCAAGGATATCAATTGGTTACAGTAGAGGAACTTCTAGCAAGTACACTTAAATAAACAAAAAACTTATCCACGAAGCAATATGTGGATAAGTTTTTTTGAGATAAAGGAGATACTTTCCATATAGAATTAGCTCAATTGTTCTCTGATAGGAAATGTTTACACAAGTCTCTACATTTCTTAACGGGCGTTTTCGCTTTTATATCGGCTAGCGTAAGCGCCCAGAAACTAGGAGACTTCACGTATCAACGATCAATAAGTCATCATCGGTTCGTACCTCACCGTGATTCCTTTATTTCTGTTGATGCGTTCCAGTCTCTACGTTTCTTAACGGGCGTTTTCGCTTTTGTTCTTTTTTAACTCTATTCGCTGAAACGTATGGTAACATGTTCCCATGATAATATATGCAAGGATACTACCGCCAAAGAAAACGATTGTTCCAGGGATGTATTGCATCACGAATACCATCATGACAATACCTAAAATCATCAAAATATTATGCAATGGATGTAATAGCATCATAAAAAAGGCATTTTTCCATACGTGTATAAAACGTATATCATAATGAACAAATGTCGGAATCACATATAATACCGTTAATGTCATGATAATCATTGCGACATATAGTGGAGCTTTAATGATGGTATGGAATCCACCTGTATCAAGCAATAAGTATTGCGTATTGACATAAAAAACAATACCAATACACACAATCACAAGTCCGAATAGATTACTTGAGAGAAATTCTTTTTTGTATGTAGCAAAAAAAGTTTTGAATACGGGTTCATCCACATTTCCAATAATCCATTGGCGAATTAAAGTAAACATCGCAACAGTGGCAGGGAAGAAACCGAATACAATAAGACCAAGAATAGTGAACACTATCCATAATAGATTGACATAAGCAAATCGTGTAATCCATTCTGTAATAGCAAATAAAGAACCTTTCATTTAGGTAACCTCTTTCATAAGTAAGGATATAATTATTTTAACATATTTACGTCCATATGCGTATAAAGTACCTAAACCACTTATCCACATAACTTGATTTATCCACATAAAATTATCCACAACATTACAATGGATGAAAACAAGTTATCTCGAATCGTATCACTTATTTATGAAGTTATGCACAAAGTTGTGGATAATCATGTGGATATGTAGGTGATTATTAAGAAAAGAGTAAGCGTATTCTTTTTAAATAGAGATGTTTACGAGTATAATGAAAGATAGCTTTTCCAAACGAATTAGAGAAAGGAGATAAAAAATGAGATATCGTCAATTTGGTAAAACAGATATGAAAATTAGCGAATTAAGTTTTGGTACATGGGCAATTGGAGGTTCATGGGGAAAAACAGAAGATAAAGAAGCTTTAAAAGGCTTGCAAAAAGCAATGGATGCTGGAGTGAATTTTTTTGATACGGCAGATGTTTATGGAGATGGACATAGCGAAGAACTATTAGCAAAAGCTACAAAAGGAAAAGAAGATCAGATTTATATTGCGACAAAGTTTTGTCGTGCTGGTGACATTCATGACCCTGCTACATATAGTGAAGCATCTGTTACAACATATGTAGAAAATAGCTTAAAGAGATTACAACGAGAACAATTAGACTTTCTCCAAATCCATTGTCCGCCAACAGAAATTATAAAAGATGGAGCGGTATTTGAGGTGCTAGATCACTTACAACAACAAGGGAAAATTAGATATTATGGTGTAAGTGTGGAAACAGTAGAAGAAGGCCTTATTGCAATGGAATATCCTAATGTAGCTGGTTTACAAGTTATTTTTAATATATTCAGACAAAAACCAATTACAGAACTTTTTCCAGTTGCAAAAGAAAAGAATGTGGGGATATTAGCGCGTGTTCCTCTAGCAAGTGGATTATTAACAGGGAAGTTTCATCATGGACATATTTTTGAACAAGATGACCACCGTAATTTTAACAAAGATGGAGAAGCATTTAATGTTGGGGAAACATTTGCTGGATTGCCATTTGAAAAAGGGGTAGAACTCAGTCAAGAGTTGAAATGGATAGCAGAAGATAGAGGGAATATGACACGAGCTGCACTTAAATGGATTATGAGTCATGATGCGGTTACATCTGTCATTCCAGGGTTTAAAACAGTCAAACAAGTAGAAGATAATCTCGCGGCAATCGATGTAAAAGCATTTAGTCAAGAGGAATTAGACAGGCTAACAGAATTTTATCAGGAGAATGTGCATACACATATTAGAGGTCCATATTAAAAAAAAGTGTTGCTTTTTTCTATATAGAAGGGTATACTTCTAAAAAAAGATTAACAAAAAAAGGAATGGGAGGTTACGTATAATGAAAAAGCTAATTCAATACACACAGCAATTTTATAAGAATAATCGTGACCTTGCCATACATATATTGTAATCATTAATCTAGTGGATGACTATGTACATTAGTTATCTATGTATCTATTTGATTATGTAAAAACACAATTGGCTACGGTCAATTGTGTTTTTTTGCATTCTACAACAATAATAGTTATTAGCACACAACACGAAATAATCTGTGTAGCTAGTTCTATATAAATGACTACATATGAAAGGAGTAAGAAAAATGGATAATAAATTGGAGGAAGAAGGGGTTCGTTATGTTTGTTATGTGTTGGAACTTGCAAATTGTGAAGAGAGCTATGATGATGGTTAGTTGATGAGGGAGGAATTTAGTTGTTTACAGTAATCAAAAAGTTATCTTGGTATTTTAAAGAAGAGTGGATTCGTTATACATTAGCAATTATTGCATTAGTAACTGCTAGTATCTTATTTACGGTTCCACCAATGTTGATTGGAAATACAATTGATGCAATGCAAGGAAATCAATTGACTAAAGAAAAATTGCAAAATACAGTGACATTATTTGTTGGATTAATGGTGTTCATTTATATCCTGTCATTCTTTTGGGGACATACGCTATTTGGGAGAGCCATTTTATTAGAACGAAAATTGCGTTCGATTTTAATGAATCATTTTATGAAGATGTCACCTAGTTTTTATAGTAAATATCGGACAGGTGACTTAATGGCGAGATCCACAAATGATTTGAAGGCATTGATGACAACTGCTGGTTTCGGTATTTTAACATTAATTGATTCAACATTATTTATGGCATTTATTATCGGAATCATGCTTATATTAATTGATTGGAAGTTGACATTAGTTGCATTAATTCCATTACCAATTATGGCATTAATCATGCAGAAATATGGTGCGCAGATTCATAGTCGCTTTATGCAAGCGCAAGCATTATTTAGTGAATTAAATAATAATACATTAGAATCGATTCAAGGTGTACGTGTTATTCGTGCATTTGTTCAAGAAAGACAAGATGAGTCGAAATTTAATGAAAAGGCTGAAGAGGTTTTTCAAAAGAACATTGCAGTTGCACGTTTAGATGCGTTATTTGAACCGACAATTAAAATTCTAGTCGGGTTAGCATATACGCTGGGGCTCGGTTATGGCTCCTATCTAGTGATTCATGGAGATATCACAATTGGGCAACTCGTTTCCTTTAATGTGTACTTAGGAATGCTTATTTGGCCAATGTTCGCTGTAGGGGAATTAATTAATGTCATGCAACGTGGGAATGCATCACTTGATCGTATTGAAGAACTTCTACATGAACAACCAGAAGTGGAAAACCCGTTGGATCCAAATCCATTGACAGAAATCAAAACAATCCATTATAAGCAATTCTCGTTCCGCTATCCAAATACAGAAGCATATGCATTAAAAGATATAGAGCTTCTGTTAACAAGTGGAGAGACGATCGGGATTGTTGGAATCACTGGTGCAGGGAAGACAACACTTGTTAAACAATTGTTACGTGAGTACAAAGAAACAGAAGATGGAAGTTTATTAATAAATGGCTTACCGATTGAATCGTACACATTAGAAGATGTTAGAGCAATGATTGGTTATGTACCGCAAGACCATATCTTATTTTCTAAAACAATTAAAGAAAATATTCTATTCGGAAATCCAGATGCAACAGAAGAAGACTTGTATCGTTTATTAGAAACCGCTTCACTTAAAGAAGACATTGACAACTTACCTAAAGGATTACACACATTAGTTGGAGAGAGTGGAGTAACATTGTCTGGTGGACAAAAACAACGAGTATCACTTGCACGTGCGTTGGTAAAAAATCCTGCGTTACTAATATTAGATGATTCGTTGTCTGCAGTAGATGGGAAAACAGAAGCGAATATCATAACACATTTGAAGAAGGAAAGAGCAAACAAAACAACAATCATTATTGCACACCGTCTTTCAGCAGTGAAGCATGCTGATCAAATTATTGTGCTTGATGAAGGAACAATAATAGAGCGAGGAACCCATCAACAGTTAATGACACAAAATGGCTGGTATAGAAATCAGTTCATGATACAGCAAATGGAAGGAGAGGGTCTTGCATGAAACAACAAACAACAGAAAGAAGACTCATCCATTATGCTCTCGGTTTCAAAAAGACGATTATTATTGGATTAGTATGTCTAATCATAGCAGTAGGTTTGGAGTTAAGTGGACCATTTATAGCGAAACGCTTAATTGACAATCATATTGTCGGTGTAGCAAATCATTATGTAGAAACAGATGCATCTGATGGGATTAGTTTTAAAGGAGACCGTTACCAACGAATCGACAGGACAGAAGATGATTCAGGATCTATGCATACATTACTACAAGATGGATTGAACTTTTATTTCATCGAAGAAGAAGTATCACTACAATCATCTATTGATCAAGTGAATCAGAATACATTAGTACTTTCTGATGGGGAAGAAACACTAGAAGTAACTGGTCAAAAACTTTCACTAGACGAAACACTTTTGTTTTTCGAAAAAGAATTAAAACCAATTATATGGTTATTAGTATTATATATTGGTTTGATTATCATTGCTTCCCTGTTTATTTATTACAAAACGTATTTATTACAATATGCTTCGAATCGAATTATTCAAAAGATGAGAAAAGACGTATTTCACCACATACAGAAACTACCGATTAGTTATTTTAACAATCAGCCAGCAGGGAAGATTGTAGCAAGAGTAACAAATGATACAGAAGCAATTCGTGAGCTATATGTAAAAGTATTAGAAGTATTTACATCAGGATTTATATATATGATTGGTATTTATGTTGCGTTGTTTATTCTAGATACACAATTAGCATTATTAAGTTTATTGTTATTGCCACTATTATTTATTTGGATGAAAGTATACAAAAGAGTCGGCGGAAAATATAACAGAATCATTCGCGAGACAAATAGTAATATTAATGGGAATATCAATGAATCAATTCAAGGAATGACCATGATTCAAGCATACAACCAACAAGAAACGATGCTTGAGGATTTTGAACAATTAAATGAAAAGCAACGCACCTTTCAGACAAAAATGAATACATTCAATGCAATGTCATCATTTAACCTTGTAGACTTGCTTAGAAACATAGCTTTTGTTGTAGTGATTCTCTATTTTGGAAATGATACCTTAGACGGAACAATGCTTGCTTCAGCAGGTTTATTGTATGCACTAGTAGATTTGTTGAACAGATTATTTGAACCTGTGAACCAAATTGTAAGTCAATTAGAGCAATTAGAACTTGCAAGAGCATCAGGGAAAAGAGTATTTGATTTGTTAGATGAGCCTGCAGAAGAAATGAATCATAAAGAAATAGAGCGGTACAATGGCGAAGTCGTATTTGAGAATGTATCTTTCTGTTACAACGAAGGAGAATATGTATTAAAACAAATCGACTTTAAAGTAAATAAAGGAGAAACAGTAGCATTTGTAGGCCATACAGGCTCTGGAAAAAGTACTATTATGAATTTGTTATTCCGATTTTATGACCCGACAATTGGTCGTATTTTAATTGACGGTATCGATACAAAGACATATTCTAAACAACAAATGCGTACACATATCGGAATTGTTTTGCAAGATCCATTTATTTTTACTGGAACGATTTTGTCCAACATTACGATGAATGATCCGACTATTTCAAGAGAAACTGCAATAGGTGCACTAAAAGCTGTAGGTGCAGATAAGTTTATTGAAAAGTTACCGAATCAATATGATGAGAAAGTGAAAGAGAAAGGTCATGAATTCTCTACTGGGCAAAGACAATTATTATCTTTTGCTCGTGCGCTTGCATTTAATCCGGCGATTTTAATACTGGATGAAGCAACAGCAAATATTGATACAGAAACAGAAGGTATGATTCAAGAAGCATTACAAGTATTAAAACAAGGAAGAACGACACTAGTAATTGCACATCGACTTTCTACAATACAACAAGCAGATCAAATATTTGTATTAAAACATGGAGAAATAATCGAACAAGGCACACATGATTCTCTCATTGCGAGTAATGGGGAATATCAACACATGTATCATATGCAATTAGGAAAACTGAGTAAAATCGCACAATAAACAAATTTGTACAATCAAGTATTGAAAATGCCCTTCGCTACTATATGAATTCATGCTATACTTAATGAAGTAACTTTAGAAAGTTGGGCGTAAATATGCAACGTGGAAGTTTTCAATGGATGAAATCATTAAATAAAGCGATTATTTTAAATAAAATAAGAACATCTGAACCCATTTCTCGTGCTCAAATTGCAAAAGAAACAAAATTGACTCCACCTACAGTTGGTACGATTGTGAAAGAATTATTAGAACAACAATTAATTCAAGAAAGCAGTCTTGGTGAATCTCAAGGTGGGAGAAAGCCTACAATGCTTGCAGTCAATACATCAGGATTCCATATTATCGGTATTGATGTTGGATTAAGTACGATTCAGTTTATTGTTGCAGATTTATCTGGAAAAATCATAGATGAACAAGAAGAATCATTAATTATGAATGTAACAGAAGAAGAGTTTCTGACGATCGTAATGAACGGAATTCAGAAATTAATTGACAAGCAAAGTGATTTGAAATATATCGGAATTGGTGTAGCTATGCATGGAATTGTGGATGCAGAAAAAGGTGTAGCGGAATTTGCGCCGAATTTGAAATTAAGAAATATCCCGATAAAAGAAAAGTTAGAAGAAGTATTTGAGATGGATGTAAAGGTAGAGAACGATGCAAAAGCATTTGCGTTAGGAGAAGCGTGGTTCTTGCAACAATTAGAGCAAAAGAGCATGATTGCAGTGAATATTGGTCGTGGAATTGGGGCAGGGATTGTGATTGATGGGAAATTATACAATGGTGAGCACGGAATTGCGGGAGAAATTGGCCATATGATTATTGATATTCATGGTAGAAAATGTTCATGTGGAAATAACGGTTGCTTACAGACACTCGCATCAGGTCCTGCTATTGTGACAAGAACGTTAGAAGCGCTTGAAGAGAATTCGGATAGTTTGCTTTATCATTGGAAGAAAGAGCAAGAATTAACAGCAGAACTAGTTCATCAGGCAGCACTAGAAGAAGATCAACTTGCTAGGCAGATTTTACGAGAAACAGGTAACTATATTGGAATTGCATTAGCAAATGTTGTGCATGTCTATAATCCGAGTACGATTATTATTGGTGGCGGAGTTTCAAAAGCGGGTGAGTTTATTTTGCACCCAATACAAGAAGTTCTAAAGCATAGTGTGATTTCTGAAAAGGCAAAAGCAACGGCTGTCTCTATCTCTAAATTAGGTGAATACGGCTCATCTCTAGGTGCAGTAGCTTTAATATTAAGTGAGTTATTTGAACCAGAAATGACAGATCACTAGATGAACAATCTTTATTACGTATAAAGAGATTAAAACAAAAGAATTATTTAAAAATTGAAAAAATCCAAACGGTTCGATTAGTAGCTTTCGAATCGTTTGGATTTTGTGCGTGTTAGAAGGAATAACTCTAGTTGATATTTTTGAGATTTTGTGTGTGCTTTGCAACCGCTCCGGCTTGTCCGTTTCCTTTTCCGTGGGTTTTTCCCCTAAGCTAACTTTTTTAGCAAATAGCGCTAAAAAGTGGATCTTAGGGGAAAAACATCCCACAGGAGTGGAAACGGACACCTACGCTTTTTTGATACGCTACAATTAAAGTACTCATAAAAAATCCATATAGATTACTTAACACATCTGTAACAAATCAAAATATAGCACTTACGAACATTGTAGAACTTCATAGAGCATAGGCGCACACTCCCACTCCTATGGGACCCTTTTTCCTGAAGATCCACTTTTCCAAGCGGTTTGTGCTTGGGAAAGTTAGCTGAAGGAAAAAGCCCATGGAAAGGGGAGTGGGCAAGCCGGAGCGGGTGATAGGCACACAATTCATTTCATAATCAATAATTAGAGTCGTATTTCATTATCCTTTTATTACCAAAACAATAAATGTGGCATCCGAGCTTCTTTAGGATGCTGCATAAACTTTTAGTTATTGTCCACACCAAAAATAAAGGTTGTTTTAGCAAAATATTTTTCATCTTTCTCTAAAATGATAGATGGGAACCCGTCATGATGAATCGATGCAGGAGATGCTTGTGTTTCTAAGCAAAGCCCTAAATATTGTGCTGGTTGGCGTTCCGTTAATGGATAAGCCATTGGGAAATTATTCGAAGTGTACATTACTACACCCGGCTGGTCTGTAATAACTTTCAATTCACGTCCGCTTTTTTCTTCACGTACAATTGCACTCACATCGTTAGAATGGTCAAATAAGAAATAATGATCATAGCCATGATTTGCAACAAGATTCTGTTTATATTCTGATGTTACACCATCTTTCATTTGTCTTCCATTACGGAAATCAAATACAGTGTCATCTACATCTACAATAGCACCTGTAGGGATTAATGCATCGTCTAATTCAACAAATTTACTACTATCTAATGTAATCACATGTTCTTGGATATCTTCTTTTAAGTTTCCACTTAAATTGAAGTAGGAATGATTAGTTGCAGTTAATACTGTCTTTTGATCACTCACACCTTCATACGTAATTGTGAACGAATTGTCATTTGTTAAAGTGTACGTGACAGTCATGCGTAAGTTACCAGGATATCCATTTTCTCCGTCAGGACTATTTAATGTTAAAGTAAGTCCAACTTCCTCATTGTTCTCAAATGGAACCACTGTCCAAATTGATTTATGAAAGCCAGGTTCGCCACCATGTAAGTGATTGACACCTTCATTATTCGGTAGTGAATATGTCTTTCCATCAAGTTCAAATTCGCTATTTGCAATACGTCCAGCAACACGGCCAATCAATGCGCCGAAATAACCTGGATTATCGAGATATGCTTCATAATTTTCAAAACCTACTACTACATTTTCTAGTTTACCGTCACGATCTGGGGTTAAGACTTTTGTAATAATTCCACCAAAATCAAGAATGGATACAACCATTCCGTGATCATTGGTTAAAGTGAATTCTTTCCATTGTTGTCCACTTACTGTTAAAGTTTCTGTTTGAATGTTCATTATTCTTTTATTCCTCCTGCTAGATGTTAAGCATTAAGGTGATCAATGAAACGTCGGAAAGCTTGGCGTCCATCTGCTGTTGTTTTGAATACACCAGCATCTTCAAGCACTCTTTCGAATTTCTTTCCTAACTCTGTTTCCACAATTTGCTCAACATTTTCTTTAGTGATAGATGAATGCCCTTTCTTTATTGATTGTACCCAATTTTGGTGATAGTCTGCAACGTTTTCACTATCATCTAGCAAATGTTTTTTGATAGCTTCTAATTCTACTTTTAATCTAGGAGGTAACACAGCAAGTCCCATCACTTCAATTAGACCGATATTTTCCTTTTTGATATGATGGACATCTTCATGTGGGTGGAAAAGCCCCATTGGATGTTCTTCTGTTTGACGATTATTACGTAGAACTAAATCTAGTTCAAATTGATTGTCTCGCATTCTTGCAATTGGAGTAATGGTATTGTGTGGTACATCATCTGAAAATGCATGAATGTGTGCCTCTGTATCTGTATATGCTCGCCAATTATTTAAAATATAATCTGCTGCCTCGACTAGTGTGGTACGATTTGGATGTTGTAGACGAATGACAGATAATGGCCATTTAACCACAGCTGCTTTGACATCAGGGAAGGAATGTAAAGTAAAAGAAAATTCCTCTTCAGCTTTTGTCATTGCAAAAGTATAATTACCTGCTTGGTAATGGTCATGTGAAAGAATACTTCCACCTACAATTGGCAAGTCGGCATTTGAACCAATAAAATAATGTGGAAATTTTTCTACAAAAGCGGTCAAGCGTGAGAACGCATCTCGATTAATTTTCATTGGGCGATGGTCTTTTGCAAAGACAATACTATGCTCATTGTAATACACATATGGTGAGTATTGTAAAAACCAACTTTCTCCTTCTAATGGTACTTCAATAATTCTATGGTTCGAGCGTGCTGGGTGGCCAATTCGTCCAACATACCCTTCATTTTCTGCACAAAGTAAACACTTTGGATAAGCAATGTCTTGTTTCATCTCACGCTCACGTTTAATTTGTTCAGGGTCCTTCTCCGGTTTAGATAAATTAATCGTAATATCTAAATCGCCATAGGAAGAGGCTGTTTGGAATTGAATATTTTTCGCTATTCGTTTTGTTTGAATATAATTACTGTCTTTACTTAGTTGATAAAAGAAATCTGTTGCCATAACAGGTGATTGATTATATTTTTGATAAAAATCTCGGTTTACTTCTGATGGTTTCGATAAGAACACATTCATAAGTAATGCTTCAATCTTTTCTTTTTCGTCAAGCAAATCTTCAATAATGTGTCGTTCTACTGCATTTTGACTTAATATTTCCAATAAATCCGGGATGGATACTTCTTTTGTTAAAGAAGCACCTTCCTCGAAATTATCTAGCTGTAAAATACCCAGAATTTGGTTCCTTGCATATACAGCATCGCTCGAATCTATTAAATTTTTCTCAATGGCTTTATTTACTAATGTTTCAATCGTTGCTGAAATATGTGTCATCATTATGCCTCCTCGTTGTATCCGTTTGGCTTACTTTGATGCCAATTCCATGCATCTGTAATGATTTTCTTAATATCTGTTCTTGTTGGATTCCAACCTAATACTTCTTTTGCTTTATCAGAGGAAGCAATCAATGTACTTGGATCACCAGCACGACGTGGAGCAACTTTTGCTTTGATTTCGTGTCCAGTGATTTCTCTTGCAGTATCAATGATTTCCTTTACAGAGAAACCTTGGCTACTACCAAGATTGAATACATTGCTTTCTCCGCCGTCTTTCAAATATTGTAATGCCAAAATATGTGCATCAATTAAATCTTCTACATGAATGTAATCACGAATACATGTACCATCAGATGTATTATAATCATCACCAAAAATAGAAATGTGTTCTCTTTGATTTAACGCGACTTGTAAGACAATTGGAATGAGATGTGTTTCAGGTTGATGATCTTCACCAATTTCGCCTGTACCTCGTGCACCTGCTACATTAAAATATCTTAACGATACATAATTGATTCCATATGCGTGTTGCGTCCATTTCATCATTTTTTCCATCGTTAACTTCGTCTCTCCATAAGCGTTTGTCGGCATTGTCGGCATGTTTTCTGTAATTGGTACTTGTTCAGGTTCGCCGTATGTTGCTGCAGTTGAAGAGAAGACAATGTGTTTAATGCCTGCTTCTGTCATTGCTTTTAGTAATACTTGTGTACCATAGACATTGTTATCAAAATATTTAAGTGGGTTTTCCATAGATTCGCCAACTAACGAATTTGCTGCAAAATGTAAGACACCATCGATTTCTTCATTTGAAAAGACTTCACGTAAGAAATCAATATCACGAATATCTCCATGATAAAAAGTCGCATCTGGATGAATCGCTTTTTTATGACCTGTTTCTAGATTGTCAATGACGAGTACTTCATGTCCTTTGTCAATTAATTGATAAACGGCATGTGAACCGATATAACCAGCTCCACCTAAAACTAATACGCGCATTATTTTTCCTCCTTTAATTCCAACTCTTTCGCACCATCGCCAATTGCGGCAATGTAAAATGTTGGGCTATATCCAATTTTTTCTTCATAAAGTGCTGCGATATTCTCTTGGAATTGTGTCGTATGTGCCTTTTCTACAATGGCAATGGCACATCCACCAAAGCCAGCACCTGTCATACGAGCACCAAGTACTCCTTGTTGTTTCCAAGCATTTTCTGCGATTGTATCTAATTCTACACCTGTTACTTCATAGTCGTCACGTAAAGAAATGTGTGACTGGTTTACTAATTCTCCAAATGTAATTAAATCTCCTTCTTTTAAACGTTTCAATGCTTCGATTGTCCGAGCATTCTCTGCTACAGCATGTTTTGCACGTTTTAGATGCATTGGATTTTGGATAAGAGATTGATTTGCTTCAAATTGTTCTACAGTTAATTCACCTAAGCTATGAATAGAAAGCTTTGTTTGTAAGTCTTTTAGTGCCATTTCGCATTCGCTACGACGTTCATTATACTTAGAGTCAGCAAGTTCACGGCGCTTATTTGTATTAATAATCACGATATCATGATTTTCTAAAACAATTGGTGCGTATTCATATGTTAATGTATCGCAATCAAGTAACATTGCATGATTTTTCTTACCCATACCAATAGCGAATTGATCCATGATTCCACTATTGACACCAATGTACTGATTCTCTACTTTTTGACCGATTTTTACCATATCGATACGATCAATGTCTAGCTCAAATAAACTCTCTAATAGGACACCTGTTGCAAGTTCAATAGAAGCAGATGAAGATAGTCCAGCACCATTCGGAATATTTCCATAGAACAGTACATCAAAACCGCTATCGATAGAAAATCCTTCTAATAAGAAGTGTGCCACAACACCTTTTGGATAATTAGTCCAATCATCTTCCTTTTTGTAGCTAAGGTCGTCAAGATGTGTTTCCATTGCACCAAGTTCACTGAAGTTCTCTGAGTAAAAGCGAATGATCCGGTCATGACGCTTTCTTGCGATTGCATACGTACCAAAGGAAATAGCAGCAGGGAAGACGTGACCACCATTATAATCTGTATGTTCTCCGATTAGATTAATTCGACCAGGTGCGAAGAAGGCACGTGGCATTTCAGATGTATCAAATATCGCTTGAAACTTTTCAACTAAATGCTGTATGTTCATGTGTAATATCCTCCTATTAAGACTTAATTAAATTAATTAACTAAGATTATTGTACGTTATTTTGTGACTTCTTACAAGAGGTATTTGAAATTATGATGTTGGGTTTTTTGTGATGTGGAATTAGAAAATAGAGAGGGGAGTGTGTTGCAAACATTTGAAGTCATACAAAAAATCAGCAGGAGTCAAAAATACCCCTGCTGATTAGCGTCAATTATTATTTTTTTACAGCATATTCTTCACGAACTTCTTTTGCTGATTGAATCATATTGCGTAATGCAGCGATTGTTTCTTCTTCACCACGTGTTTTTAATCCACAGTCAGGATTAATCCAGAATTGTTTGGCATCAATTGTGCGTAATGCACGTGTGATATTTTTTTTAATTTCTTCTACACTAGGAACACGTGGACTATGGATGTCATATACACCCAACCCAATTTCTTTATCATAATGGTTTATTTCAAACGTATCAATTAACTCTCCGTGACTTCTTGATGTTTCGATTGAAATCACATCTGCATCAAGTGCATCAATTACTTCAAAAATCTCGCTGAATTCAGAATAACACATATGTGTATGAATTTGTGTTGTTGGTTTTACAGATGCTGAAGAGATACGGAATGCTCTTGTAGCAGCATCAAAATATGCTGGCCATTTTAATTGATCAAGTGGCAATCCTTCACGTAATGCAGGCTCATCTACTTGGATAATCGTTACATTGCTCTCTTCTAATGCTAGCACTTCTTTCTCTAATGCTAACGCAATCTGTTCTTGTACAGTAAAGCGCGGTAATTCTTCATGAACAAATGACCAATTTAAAATTGTGACAGGTCCTGTTAACATACCTTTCACTGGACGATCTGTTAAAGATTGTGCATACACGATTTCTTTTACTGTCATTGGTTCACTCCAAGACACATCACCAACAATTAGTGGTGGTTTCACACAACGAGAACCATATGATTGTACCCAACCGAATTCTGTAACAGCAAACCCATTTAATTTCTCTCCAAAGAATTCAACCATGTCTGTACGTTCAAATTCCCCATGAACTAATACATCAATATCAAGGTCTTCTTGGATTTGAATCCATTTCTTTGTTTCTTTTTGAATAAATGCTTCATATTGTTCATTTGTGATTTCGCCTTTACGCCATTTTGTACGTGTGCTTTTTACTTCAGCAGTCTGAGGTAAACTTCCAATTGTTGTTGTCGGAAGTAATGGCAATTGTAAATCTTCTTGTTGTAATTGAATACGTTCTGCAAATGGTAGTGCACGTTTTACTTCATCTTTGCTTAAATTAGCTAATTCTTCCGCTACACTTTCATTTTGGCGGTAAGGAGAATTACTTAATGCTTCGTGTGCTTTCTTGCTCTCTTGAAGTTCTGCTTTAATTGCTTCTTCTCCCTCATTAGCACCTTTCGTGATTGTTGTAATTTCTGCTAGTTTTTGATCTGCAAAGCTAAGTCCATCTAAAATAATTGGATCAATCTTCTGTTCACTTTCTTTTGTTACAGGCACATGTAATAAAGAACTAGATGGTTGTAAAATAATTGTTTCTGCTTTTGTTGCCTCTTCAATCTTACGCACTAAATCAAATGTTTTTGTAAGGTCTGCACGCCATACATTTCGTCCATTAACAACACCAGCAGCAAGTACTTTATCTTGTGGGAAGCCGATTTTTTCGATTAAAGGGAAATAATCTCCATGGATAAAGTCTAAACCGATACCATCAACTGGAAGTTTAATTACTTTGTCATAATGTTGTACCGTTTCAAAGTATGTTTGTAAAAGTAATTTTGCATTTGGTGTTGCTTGTTTAATTTGTGTGTACACTTCTTCAACTAATGAAATCTCATTTACAGTTAAATTCGTTCCCAAAATTGGCTCATCAATTTGAATCCACTCTGCACCAGCTTCAACTAGTTCATTGATTACTTGTGTGTACAGTGGAATAAAGGATTGAACGATTTCGTTTAATTGATTGTCGTCATATCCTTTAGCTAACTTTACGAATGTAACAGGACCAACTAATACTGGTTTACCTTTAATACCTAATTCTTCTTTTGCTTCATTAAAATAACGTAATGCGCGGTTTTCTACTAATGATGGCGTCACATCATTTAATTCAGGCACAATATAATGATAATTTGTATTGAACCATTTTGTCATTTCAGCAGCAACAGCTTCTTTGTTACCACGAGCAATGGCGAAATACGTATCAATTGCAGTAGGATCTAATTGTTGGAAGCGTTTTGGAATGACTCCAAAAGAGATCGCAGTATCTAATACGTGATCATAAAAAGAGAAATCATTTACAGGAATCCATTCCACTCCAATGTCTTTTTGTTTCTGTAAATTAGCTAGACGTAATTTTTTTGTTTGGGAAAATAGAGACTCTTCAGTAATACTTTTGCTCCAATAAGATTCTAGTGCGCTCTTCCATTCGCGGTATGCACCTATACGTGGGTATCCTAAGTTTGAACTGATATAATTTGTCATTGTAATCATACACTCCTTTAGTTTGTTTGAACTTGTTCACTTATTTTTTGAATATATTGCGTTAATTCTGTTGTAATTTGATAATGCATAAATGGTGTAATAAGGTAAATACCATTAAAATAATTGATTGCTGTTTGAATGAGTTCTTTGGATATTTCTATTCCTTCTCTTATTGCATCATGGCGATTAGTTTGTGCTTGCATTCTTGCTCTTACCTCATCGGATAAACGCATACCTGGTACTTCATGGTGAAGGAATTCTGCATTTTTGTGTGAAACAAGTGGCATAATCCCGATAAAAATTGGTTGTTTGATATGCTTTGTTTCGCGATATAGCTTTACAATTTGTTCGTGATGGAAAATAGGTTGTGTAAGGAAATAATCTGCTCCGTGTTCTACTTTTTTCTCCATTCGCTTAACAGCCTTTTCTAAATTTGCAACATTTGGATTAAATGCAGCTGCAACTTTAAAGTCAGTCTTCTTTCGTAGAGAGGAACCAGAGAAGGAAATTCCTTCATTGCATTGTTTCATTAAACGGATTAACTCAAATGATGTC
>JAJUGF010000006.1 GCA_029268495.1 Gracilibacillus sp. | reverse complement strand
TTTTTTCCTCTGCATCATTTATTTTAACATAATTATCTAGTAATGAGT
Source organism: Gracilibacillus sp. (assembly GCA_029268495.1). Classification (GTDB taxonomy): domain Bacteria; phylum Bacillota; class Bacilli; order Bacillales; family Amphibacillaceae; genus Gracilibacillus; species Gracilibacillus marinus. Next base: position 22,784 of record JAJUGF010000006.1, on the reverse strand, counting down.
AAATGATTATAACATAAGATTTTCATTTTCGTTCTTAGACGAGTCATAGACCAAAAGGAGTATTTACATGAACAAAAAAAATCACTATATATTATTTATTATTGCTATTATTTTTCTTGCATTTAATTTAAGGCCTGCAATTACATCTGTTGGACCTATCATCGGTATTATTCGTGATGATTTGCAATTAAGTAATTGGACTGTTGGCTTTATTACAAGTTTACCCCTATTAGCATTTGCTGTAATGTCACCAATAGCACCTCGTATCGCTAATCGAACAGGAAATGAACGTGCACTATTGTATGGCTTACTTCTATTATTGCTAGGGATTATCGTACGCTCTATTCCTTTTATTCCACTTCTATTTATTGGTACAACTTTAATCGGGATTGGGATTGCAATGGTTAATGTTATTCTGCCAAGTTTGATTAAAGGAAGCTTCCCAACAAAAATTGGCCTAATGACAGGACTATATACCACATCTATGTCTATATTTGCCGCGATTGGATCTGGTGTAAGTTTTCCTATTACAGAAAAACTACAATTCAACTGGGAAGTATCACTATTAAGCTGGGGGCTAATTGCTATAGTCGGAATAATCATTTGGATGTTTGCAATGAAAACAAAAGGGGAAGATAAAGATATCCAATTACATGAACCTAGTGCAAAAAAGATGCTTCGCTCTAGTATTGCTTGGCAAGTTACTGCTTTTATGGGCTTACAGTCTTTTTTATTTTATGTCACGATATCATGGTTGCCAGAAATTTTAATTGCAGACGGCTATGAAGCAACTACAGCTGGTTGGTTTGTTGCATACATGCAATTTATCAGCCTGCCTGCAACATTTCTTACGCCAATTGTTGCAGGGAGGTTGAAAGATCAACGAGTAGTTGTATATGTATTTGGAACGTGTGCAATTTTTGGATATGCAGGATTACTATATCATCCTACATTTTTGTTAACTGTACTAAGTATTACACTTATAGGATTCGCGCTTGGTGCTAGTATTAGCTTAGCACTAGCTTTACTTGGCTTACGTACAAAAAATGCACGCCAAGCTGGAGAATTATCTGGTATGGCTCAATCATTTGGATACTTACTTGCATCGATTGGGCCAATATTAATTGGCTTTTTATTTGATATTAGTGGCTTATGGTTCTCATCTATTATTGCGCTTATTGTTGTGACAGTAATCATGATAGCATTTGGTGTTGGAGCAAGCCGTGATAAATATGCACTTGATTAAAATGGTTTACTTTTTATAAGAGGAAGCATATAATGAACTACTGCACTAATTTTTTAAAAATGGAGGTGGAAGATTTGAGAAAATTAATTATTTTTTTATGGTTAAGTATATTAATCGCTATCCCACTTCACCCATCCATTACATCTATTCATGATGGAACGCACTATCCAATATCTTTCACTTTGGATATGCATGATACAGATACATCTTCAACAGAATTGCAAGTAGGAACAGATAAATTTATTGTAGCAAGCGGCATTTTCATTCTTATTATGTTCTATGCACTTCGTTTTTATCGCTCAATAGATTTCCTTCAACAGATCATTACGCAATTAACGGCTCGATTTTATCAATCGAATTATTTGATCTCTTCTACTAGTAACTAATATTTTTACTAGATTGGGAGGGGAAATATATGTTTTGGTTTCGTATGGCAATGATAGGATTATTTTCAGCAACAGCTTTATCTGTAACTATTTATCAAGGAATTGAAGTTTTCCACGCTTTTCAAAATATATTTCATGATAGAGTGTAATAAAACATATCAAAATTTAAAACAGGGATTCTCAGAATGATAAATAAGTCTCATGAGCATTATTCTTGAGTCTTCTATAATAAATAAATCGCACGAAACTAAAGTTTGAATTCTTTAGTTTCGTGCGATTTTATTTTTGCGTTATTGCTTTTGTTATTATACAGCTTTCGCTTTTAGTTCTACATCGATATTTCCTCTTGTTGCTTTAGAGTATGGACAGAAATCATGAGCTGCTTTAGCTAATTCTTCTGCTTCTTCTTGTGATACGCCTTTAATTTCTACATGTAATACAACACCAATTTTGAATCCGCCATCTGCTTCGTCTTTTAATAGACTAACGTCTGCCGTAATTGTTGAATCGATTTCTTTCTTTTGTTTCGATGCAATTAAATTAAGTGCACCATCATAACATGCAGAATATCCAGCTGCAAATAATTGTTCTGGATTCGTTCCTTCACCTGAACCGCCTCCAGCAGGATTAACTAGATTTAAATCAATAATCCCATCATTTGACTTCACATGACCATCACGGCCACCTTTCGCAGTTGCTGTTGATGTAAATAATACATTACTCACACTATCCACTCCTTTAATTATTGTTTCAAAACCGTTATTGGTTTCTATTTCTATTCTACCAATACTATTCCTTTTTCACCAATAATTAAACATGAGTAATGAAGACTATTCACCAAACCATACACAACTGACTAATAATTTGTCACATTTAGAATGGCCTCTGCATTCTTCACACGTTCACTTGATGGTGGTTCCACACCTTCTAATGGATATTCGATTCCAAGCGCTTCCCATTTATATACACCTAATTTATGATATGGTAGCACTTCGACTTTTTTTACATTGGATAATGTCGCAATAAATTGTGATAACCTATTTAATGCCGCGTCATCATCACTTACTGTTGGTACAAGCACGTGTCTAATCCATACAGGAATGTTCCTCTCTTTTAAATATTCTGCAAAAGTGAGGATATGTTTGTTTGTCATCCCTGTTAACTTTTTGTGATTTATTGGATCAATGTGCTTTAAATCTAATAATACGAGATCTGTTACCTCCATTAATTCATCTAACTTTTCCAAAAAGTGAGGTGAAGTGGAGAAGCATCCACCGCAACTATCAATTGTTGTATGCACACCTATTTTTTTTAATTCTATAAATAATTCTGTTAGAAAATCGACTTGTAATAACGGTTCGCCACCACTTACTGTTACTCCACCACCAGAAGCTTGAAAAAAAGGTAAGTATGATTCAATATCATTCACTAATTCTTGAACAGTCACATGTCTCCCTTTATCTCTGCTCCACGTATCTGGATTATGACAATATTGACAACGCAATAAGCAACCTTGCATAAAGATTACATATCGTAGTCCAGGTCCATCGACTGTTCCACATGTCTCCACAGAATGAATTCTACCAATCATCATACTCACCTCTAAATATTTATTTCCTCACATTCGATTACATACTTTCATGGAATGTTCGGTTAATTACATCGATTTGTTGCTCTCTAGTTAATTTATTAAAGTTCACTGCATATCCAGATACACGTATCGTTAATTGTGGATATTGCTCCGGATGTTCCATTGCATCTAACAATGTTTCGCGATCAAATACGTTCACATTTAGATGGTGCCCGCGTTTTATAGCATAACCATCAAGCATACCAACTAAGTTATTAATTCTTGCTTCTTCTTCTTTTCCTAATGCTTTTGGCACAATAGAGAATGTATTAGAAATACCATCTAAGCAATACTCATACGGCAATTTAGCAACAGAGCTTAAGGATGCTAATGATCCATTTGTGTCACGTCCATGTAGTGGGTTCGCACCTGGAGCAAATGGTTCTCCAGCTTTTCTTCCATCAGGTGTGTTCCCTGTTTTCTTACCATATACCACATTTGATGTAATTGTTAAAATCGATTGAGTAGGTACAGAATTTCTATATGTTTTATTTTGGGCAATTTTGTTCATAAATGTTTTTACTAATTCTTTTGCAATTTCATCTACACGATCATCGTTGTTACCATATTTAGGGAAGTCCCCTTCAACTTCGTAATCTACAACTAAGCCATTCTCATCACGAATTGTTTTTACCTTTGCATATTTAATTGCAGATAGAGAATCAGCGACAACCGACAACCCTGCAATACCACAAGCCATTGTTCGGAGTACTTCTCTATCATGTAATGCCATTTCAATACGCTCATAACTATATTTATCATGCATAAAGTGAATTACATTCAATGTATTTACATATAAACCTGCTAACCAATCCATCATTTTATCGTATTTCGCTCGGACTTCATCATATTCTAAATACTCTGATGTAATTGGTTGATAGTTCGGTCCCACTTGTAACTTTAACTTCTCATCCACTCCACCATTTATTGCATAAAGTAATGCTTTTGCTAAGTTAGCTCTAGCTCCAAAGAATTGCATTTGTTTACCAATTCGCATTGCAGAGACACAACATGCAATACCATAATCATCACCATATTGCTCACGCATCAAGTCATCACTTTCATACTGAATGGAGCTTGTTTGAATCGATATTTTTGCACAGTATTTCTTAAATCCAGCTGGTAATTGTGTTGACCATAATACTGTTAAGTTTGGTTCAGGTGCAGGCCCTAAGTTCTCTAATGTGTGTAAGAAGCGGAAAGAGTTCTTAGTAACTAATGGCCGACCATCTAAAGCAATACCACCTATAGATTCTGTTACCCATGTTGGATCCCCACTAAATAATTCATTATAGTCAGGTGTTCTTGAGAATTTCACTAATCTCAATTTCATGACAAAGTGATCCACTAATTCTTGTGCTTCCTCTTCTGTCAAAACTCCTGCACGAATGTCTCGTTCCATATATATATCTAAGAATGTAGAGACACGACCTAAACTCATTGCAGCACCATTTTGTTCTTTAATTGCTGCAAGATATGCTAAATATAGCCATTGCACAGCCTCTTTTGCATTTGTTGCTGGTTGAGAAAGATCAAAGCCATAAATCGTACCTAATTGTTTTAATTCTTGAAGTGCTCGAATTTGTTCCGCAATTTCTTCGCGATCTCGTATCACTTCTTCACTCATGATACCATTGCCACCGACTATTTCTAAGTCTTCTTTTTTCGCTTCAATTAATCTATCGACACCATATAATGCAACTCGACGATAATCCCCAATAATTCGGCCACGACCATAAGCATCAGGTAGTCCTGTTATAATTCCAGCTTTACGAGCAAGCAACATTTCTTTCGAATACGCATCAAATACGCCTTGGTTATGTGTTTTGCGAAACTCTGTGAATGTTTTCACAACATTGTCGTCAACTTTATATCCATACGATTCTGCTGCTGCCACCGCCATTCGTATACCACCGAATGGTTGCAATGACCTTTTGAATGGGACATCTGTTTGTACACCGACGACTTTTTCAGTCTCTTTGTTTAAGTATCCTGCGTCATGTGAAGTGATTGTTGACACAATTTCTGTATCTAAATCATATACTCCACCCCGTTCCCTTTCTTCCTTCGTTAATTCCATTACTTGCTTCCATAATTCTAATGTATTATTTGTAGGATTTGCTAAAAACTCTTCATCCCCATCATATAACGTATAGTTTTTTAGAATAAAGTCTCTTACATCAATTTCTGACTGCCACTTTCCCTTTTTAAAACTTTCCCATGCGTTTTCGCGACTACGGATTTCATCTAATACTTTCATTCTATATGACCTCCTGTATAAAGTTTGTGCATTATTGAACATATTTCATATTTTTATTATATTCCTCTTTATTTGATTTGTCATGTGAAATTCATCACATTTAACAGATAGAAAAGTAAAATTACGAATTTGTTCACAATTGTACATTCCTACTAACTATTCATTCCCAAAACAAAATACTTTACAGCAAAAAGAATAATTGCCATAGTAATACTACAATATAATGAAGAAATTCAGTTTCAGGAGGTAATGATGGATGCAAAACTTTATTTTTCATAATCCAACAAAATTATACTTTGGTAAAAATCAACTAGAAAATCTCACGCAAGAACTTTCTAAATATGGGAAAAATATATTAGTTGTTTATGGTGGCGGAAGTATTAAACGAAACGGTGTATACAATCAAGTCATGACTATTTTAAAAAATGCAGACAAACAAGTTTTTGAGTTAAGTGGTGTGGAACCTAATCCGCGTGTATCTACTGCAAGAAAAGGAATTGAATTGTGTCGTGAGCATCAGATTGACTTACTTCTTGCAGTTGGTGGTGGTAGCACCATTGATTGTACGAAGGCAATTGCAGTTGGTGCGAAATCCGATAATGACATCTGGGATATTGTTACAAAGAAAGCACAAGCGACAGATGCCCTGCCATTTGGGACAGTTTTAACACTTGCAGCAACTGGTTCTGAAATGAATGCAGGTAGTGTCATTACAAATTGGGAGACAAAAGAAAAGCATGGTTGGGGTAGCCCCTACTCGTATCCAGCATTCTCAATTCTCGATCCTGTATTTACAAAGAGTGTACCAAAAGACCAAACCATTTATGGAATCGTGGATATTATGTCACATGCATTAGAACATTATTTCCATCATGAACCAAATACATTCTTACAAGACAGAATGGTAGAAGGTATTCTACAAACAATGGTAGAAACTGGTCCGAAGCTTGTAAAAGATTTAGAAAATGAAACACTACGAGCAACTGTCCTTTATAATGGCACAATGGCACTAAACGGTATGGTGAATATGGGTTATCAAGGAGATTGGGCTACACACAATTTAGAACATGCCGTATCTGCTGTACACGATATTCCTCATGGTGGTGGACTTGCTATACTATTCCCACATTGGATGGAATACGTAATAGATGAGAATGTAGAACGATTTAAACAATTTGCTTTAAGAGTATTTCATGTCGACCCAGAAGGTAAGTCTGATAAAGAGATTGGACTAGAAGGAATCAAACAACTCCGCAAATTTTGGACTGAAATCGGCGCACCAAGTCGCTTAAGTGATTATTCTATTGACGAATCTACTATTGAAATGATGGCAGATCATACAGTAAGTGCGAGAGAAGAATTTGGTAACTTCAAAAAGCTAAACAAACAAGATTCGATTCATATTTATCGACAAGCATTATAATGAAGGAAAGCGGAGAGAATAAAACTCCTTATCTAAACAGAAGATGGACTTTGGATAAATGCAACAGATAGCTTGCTGTGCTGTATAGCGATTTATATGTTTTCATTGTTGCTAAGCATTTCTTCATACTTTAGGAAGTTTTTAGGCAGACGAACATAGCTTATGTCGTCTGCCTATTCTTTATAAGCAATTGTATTCTCCAAACAGAGAAAAGCCTTAAACCTACTTATGAAAGTGGTTTAAGGCTTTAACATTTATTACAACGCTATAGTTTTATAGTAATCTTGCTTCTATAGCCAATTAATTCTTCTTTACATCGTCAGAAAAGTGTTCTTCTGGTAATGGATCTACTGTTTGTTTATATCCATAACCTTTATTCAACGTCATAATAGATAGTGCTAACACCATAATTACAACAATAATACAGACAATAATCACAACCCACACATCGTTTCACCCTTTACAAAATGATGGATTAAGTATAACACATTTTTAATTGTGAAACATTTCACAAAATAGACAAAAATACCCCAAACTGTATGCGCTATCATCTGATATGATGATACCAAGAAAGAAATCACTATACAGAAAGGGGTAGAAAACAATGATCTCTTTTCAATGGATTGATTTTCAAACAGACACAAACATATATACACAAGATACTTTTGAACAAGAGGTTGGTGATACTTTTGAAGCATTATTTATAGAAGAAGGGCATAATTATCCTGCAATCATATGGACAACAAACTATGTCATCCTAATTAAAGCTTCAGCACGTATGTATCAAGATATTACTTTTGTAAAAGTTGCTCGTCATCCAACAAATGAATCAAATGTTATGCATTACTACTAATCTTTTATGCTCAATGTTTCACAAATATATATTTCATTTTACTTAGGAGGAAGAGAATAATGGTAACTAAACCGATTGAAAAAGAAAAAGTTTCTGTACAACAAGTAATTGACAATAAAGTGAAGCAAGGAAAGAAAGCATTACAAGCACTAAAACAATTGAACCAAGAAGAAGTGGATCACATTGTAAAGGAAATGGCACTTGCTGGGTTAGATGCACATATGCATTTAGCAAAAATGGCAATTGAAGAAACAAAACGTGGTGTCTACGAAGATAAGATTATTAAGAACATCTTCTCAACAGAATATATTTATCACAACATTAAGTACGATAAAACAATTGGAATTATTAGAAACAATGAGCATGATGGAGTCATTGAAATTGCAGAACCAATCGGAGTCATCGCTGGTGTAACACCTGTGACAAATCCAACTGCTACAACGATGTTCAAAACATTAATTGCAATAAAGACTGGAAACCCAATCATCTTTGCATTTCACCCATCTGCACAAAGAAGTAGTAGTGAAGCAGCAAACATTCTTTACCAAGCAGCATTAAAAGCAGGTGCACCAGAACATTGTATCCAATGGATAGAAGAGCCTAGCTTAGAAGCTACTCAATTATTAATGAAACATGATCATATTGCACTTATTTTAGCAACTGGTGGCGCAGGTATGGTAAAAGCTGCTTACAGTTCTGGAAAACCAGCTCTAGGTGTTGGACCAGGTAACGTACCTTGTTATATCGAAAAAACAGCGGAAGTGAAACGCTCTGTGAATGATTTGATTTTATCTAAAACTTTCGATAATGGTATGATTTGTGCATCTGAACAAGCAGTCATTATTGATAAAGAAATTTATGATCAAGTGAAGCAAGAAATGATCGACAATCAATGCTATTTCGTTAATAATGAAGAACGCCAAAAACTAGAAAAACTTGTTATCAATGAGAATACATGTGCAGTAAATCCGAATATCGTTGGAATGAGCCCAGTAAAAATCGCAGAAATGGCTGGTATTAAAGTACCTGAAAATACAAAAATTCTTGTAGCAGAATTACAAGAAGTTGGACCTCAAGCACCACTTTCACGTGAGAAATTAAGCCCTGTACTTGCATGTTATAAAGTTGGCAGTACGGAAGAAGGCTTACAACGCTGTGAAGAAATGCTAGAATTTGGTGGTCTTGGACACTCAGCAGTGATACATGCAACAAGTCAAGAAGTCATTGAAGCATTTGGTAAGAGAATGAAAGCAGGGCGTATTATTGTCAATGCTCCATCTTCTCAAGGGGCGATTGGAGACATATACAATGCCTACCTCCCTTCACTCACATTAGGATGCGGTTCTTATGGAGGAAACTCTGTATCTACGAACGTTGGTACAGTTCACTTAGTCAATACCAAAAAAGTTGCAAAAAGGAATGTGAATATGCAATGGTTTAAAGTTCCACCAAAAGTGTATTTTGAGAAAAACTCTGTACAATATTTAGCTAAGATGCCTAAAATCACAAAAGCATTTATTGTTACGGATCAGATGATGGTGAAATTAGGTTACGTAGATAAAGTACTTTACTATCTTCGCAAACGACCAGATTATGTACATTGTGAAATTTTTTCAGATGTGGAACCAGATCCATCTAAAGAAACCGTCATGCGTGGTGCAGAAGAAATGAAGAAATTCAATCCAGATGTCATCATTACAATTGGTGGTGGATCTGCGATGGATGCAGCTAAAGGAATGTGGTTATTCTATGAAAATCCTGATATTGATTTTAATGGATTGAAACAAAAATTCCTTGATATAAGAAAACGTGTATATAAATATCCTGAACTAGGTAAAAGAGCTAAGTTTGTTGCTATTCCTACTACTTCTGGTACGGGTTCTGAAGTAACATCATTCTCTGTTATTACAGATAAAGAAAACAATATTAAGTATCCATTAGCGGATTATGCTTTAACACCTGACGTTGCAATTATTGACCCGCAATTCGTCATGTCTGTTCCACCAACTGTTACTGCTGATACTGGTATGGACGTATTAACACACGCGATTGAAGCATATGTATCTAATATGGCAAATGATTATACAGATGGTTTAGCTATTAAAGCAATTCAACTTGTATTTGAATATTTACCGATTGCTTATAAAGATGGTGCAAACGAAAAAGCTCGCGAAAAAATGCATAATGCATCAACAATTGCTGGTATGGCATTCGCGAATGCATTCCTTGGTATTAACCATAGCTTAGCACACAAATTAGGGGCAGAATTCCATATTGCTCACGGACGTGCAAATGCCATTTTAATGCCACATGTTATTCGTTACAATGCAAAAAAACCGTCAAAATTTGTAGCATTTCCTAAATATGAGCACTTCATTGCAGATCAACGTTATGCAGAAATTGCTAAAGTATTAGGATTACCAGCTAGAACAACAGAAGAAGGCGTGGAAAGTTTAATTAAAGCAATAAATGATCTTGCAAAGAAATTGAATATCCCAATGAGCATTAGAGAAAATGGTGTAACAAAAGAAGAATTTATGAAACAAGTGGACAGATTAGCAGATAAAGCTTTTGAAGACCAATGTACAACAGCAAACCCTAAATTACCATTAGTTAAAGAACTAAAAGAAGTATATTTACAAGCATTTAAAGGAATCTAAAAACAAAATCTAAAAGCGCTCGTTTCAAAACGGGCGCTTTTATTTGTCCATATATATCACGCTTTTATTATAGTCCCGAACATTTCTACAATATTCACATAAACTAATACAAGTAATGACACATTACAATCGAATATGAAGGGGTTATGTGTATGACTAATACATCAGAGACAACTACGACAGCGACTACTTCTTCTACAACTAAACGTAAGAAATCTAGACGTCGCAAATCTTGTAGCTGTAGTAGCTATAAGAAACAGAATAAAAATACCTAATTGCTATCTATTTAAGAGTTCGTATCTTCTTATATTATCAGTATTACGACTGTTTAGGATTTAAAATGAGATACGAATGAATACGGACTTATATCAATATGGCAAAAGCGCAACTGAGATTAGGACAAAAGAATTCTTTCATTGCAAAAATCCAAACGATTCGAAATCCATTTACCGAATTGTTTGGATTTTGTGCTTGTTAGGAATAAAATGAGATAGAACTCTATTTGGTTATCTTGTGCTTTTTCTGTGTACATTGCAACCGTTTCGGCTAGTCACTTATTTTAAACCTAGTGGTGCAAAGTCTTTTTTTAATTTAGCAGGATTATATAAAGTATGAAACAATCACTTCTATAATTGCTGCAAATGCCGCTATTGCTAAAATAATAGTGAGCGGCATAAAAATTATTGGAAAATAAGTAAATCCGAAAAACAAAAATATAGAAACCCATACACCTACACACCAATGGCAACTTAATAATTCACCTATCCACCGTCTCAATCCAGTCCCTTTATAAGATACGATTTCTTCTACAGTGCCGTCTGCAAGTACATTCTCTTCTCTTTCCAAGAATGGCGCTCGAATAAATCCTGTTATTTTATCATAAACAATTAACCTAGTTAATCGAAATGCGGCTAAAGATAATAGCAATAAGGACAGCCATGTAATCATATACACACCTACTCTCTCTGATTTACTATTATCTTATTACCTTTTTGCTTCAATCATGACTCTTTTACATGTTGCTTTCTTTGCAAAAATTTACTATAGAATGATGCCAATACTTGCTGGAATAGCATGCCTGTCACTACAGGAACCGCCACTGGACCTGGAAAATATTGAACAGCAATGACTGCACCCACACTAATATTCCTCATTCCTCCACTAAATGTTAAAGAAATAATATCTGCATTCTCTCTTTTAAAACTTTTTGCAAAAAACCATGCTAACAAATACCCTGTTCCTGCGATAAAGAACATAGCAATGGCTATCTTAATCAAGTTCCAATTAATGTTACTTAAATATGGCGCGACTTGTGCACTATTAATCATAATAACAAGTGCTAATGTTATTTTTGAGAACGGAGCGAGCCTTGGACTCCACACTTCATGCACTTTTCCCTTTGTCCATTCATGTAACAACATCCCCATAATGGATGGAATCACAATCATAATCAATAACCCCTTCATCAATTGCCATACTTCGAGATCAATCGATTCCCCAACAAATAAAGAAAGTGTAAATGGAACAAGAAATGGCGACAATATCGTATCAATTAATATAATGGATAATGTCAATGCAACATTCCCTTTATTCATCGATACCCAAATAAAACTTGTCACACCTGTTGGGATAATCATTGCTAATACAAAACCAATAATGGTTAGTTCATCCCTTGGAAATGTGAGCGCACCAATTAACCATGCCCATAATGGCATAATAATATGTAATAATAGTAAAGCAATCAAGACAGAAAGCGGATGTAAAATCACTCGATGTAATGCAACAAAATTTAAACTCAAGCTTCCCGCGAATGTCATAAATGCGAAAATATATAATACAAATGGCTCTAATTGAGAAAATATTGATGCAAAATAGACACCAATAATGACACTACTTGGTGCAATGAATGGCATAATTCGTTGTAATTGTTGATTAAGTTTGTTTAACATCATGATGTTCTCCTAATTCATTCTGCGTAGTAATGGCCTTTCATTCATCCAATCTATTGTCACTTTTATCCCAAAAAATTCACTCAACATTTCTCCTGTAAGCATACTACTTGTATCTCCACTCGCAAATACTTCCCCACGTTTCAATAATAATGTTTTATTAAATGTTGGTAAAATCTCCTCGACATGGTGTGTCACGAAAATCATTGTTGGAGTAACTTTTTTTGCTAATGATTCGATTGTATCTAACAATTTCTCTCTAGCAATAAAGTCTAGTCCATTCGTTGGTTCATCAAGTATCAATAGTTTAGGGTTCCCCATTAATGCTCGTCCTATTAATATTCTTTGTTGCTCTCCTTGAGACAATGTTCGGAATTCTCGGTTTGCATAGTCATAACAGTCTAGTTCTTTCAATAGTTCTATCGCCTTTTTTCTCATTGTGTCTGTTGGTTCTTCATATAATCCAATAGAGGCAAATCCCCCACTTAATATAACTTGATACGCTGTGTCTGTGCCATATAACTTCCCTTTAATAGATGAAGATACGATACCGATTTGTTGACGCAATCGCTCCCCTAACACATCTTTGCCAAATGTCTTTCCAACAACAGATAATTGCCCATTAGTAGGAAAATAATCAGCAACAAGCATATGCAATAATGCACTCTTGCCTGCTCCATTTAATCCGACTAACGCCCAATGTTCTCCCTTGTTCACTTGCCAGTTAATATTATGTAAAATCCATTTGCCACTTTTCTTTAGAGAAATACCTTTCATATCTATCACCATTCTTCTCACCTCACCTTAAGTATACATCTTTCTCCCATCCTCACATACAATTTATCATATTTTTTCAAAAAACTATTGAAAATGATTATCATTATCGTTATAATGAATTTAGAGCACGATACAAACGTGCACGAAACATTCCCTTTACACATATCTTTTGTTACCCCCAATCAACAAAAGTTTCTAGGATGTTTCCCAATCCATTGAGTGCAACTATTTTTAATAGCTGCCTCTTTTTTTTATATTCTTATTTAAAATAATTTTAAATAAATATTGATTTTTATGAGATTTGTATTATAATAAAAGATGAATTCTTTATTAAGGAGAGGTGCTTACATGAGCGAAGAAAAAAAATATCTAACTACTGCATCTGGTGCGCCAGTTGGCGACAATCAAAATTCCATTACTGCAGGTCACAGAGGTCCAACATTAATCCAAGATGTACATTTACTAGAGAAATTAGCGCATTTTAATCGTGAAAGAGTACCTGAACGTGTTGTACATGCCAAAGGTGCGGGTGCACATGGTTATTTCGAAGTAACGAATGATGTTTCTAAATATACGAAAGCAGCATTTTTATCAGAAATCGGAAAGAAAACGCCAATGTTTATCCGTTTTTCTACAGTTGCAGGTGAATTAGGTTCAGCTGATACTGTTCGAGATCCTCGTGGTTTTGCTGTGAAATTCTACACAGAAGAAGGTAACTATGATTTAGTTGGTAACAATACACCAATCTTCTTTATTAGAGATGCAATTAAGTTCCCTGACTTTATTCATACACAAAAACGTAACCCACAAACAAACTTAAAAGATCCGAATGCCGTTTGGGATTTCTGGTCACTATCACCTGAATCATTACACCAAATTACTTATTTACATTCAGATCGTGGAATTCCAGCTACTTTACGTCATATGAACGGATATGGTAGCCATACATTTAAATGGGTAAATAATGATGGAGAAGCAGTTTGGGTGAAATATCACTTTATTGCAGACCAAGGTGTAAAAAACTTAGACCCTGCTACTGCAACGACAATTGCTGGAGATAATCCAGATTACCATACACAAGATTTGTTTAATGCCATCGCTGAAGGTGACTATCCATCATGGACATTAAAAGTACAAATCATGCCAATTGAAGATGCGAACACATATCGTTACGATCCATTTGATGTAACAAAAGTATGGCCACACGCTGATTACCCATTAATTGAAGTTGGTCGTATGGTATTAGATCGTAACCCAGAAAACTACTTTGCTGAAGTAGAACAAGCTGCATTCTCTCCTGGTCATTTTGTTCCAGGAATTGAAGCATCACCTGATAAAATGCTTCAAGGTCGCTTATTTGCATATTCTGATGCACACCGTTACCGTATTGGAGCAAATCACGAAGCATTACCAATCAACCGTGCGAAATCACCAATTAATAATTACCAACGTGATGGACAAATGCGCTTTGATGGTAATGGTGGCAGTGCACCTAACTATGAGCCAAATAGTTTCAGCAGTACACCAAAAGAAACTCCTGAAAGCAAAATTAGTCCATTTGAAGTAACAGGATTTGCTGATAGTGTTGCATACGATAGTGATGATCACTATTCACAACCACGTGCATTATTTAATGATGTAATGAATGACGAAGAACGCGAACGCTTAATCCAGAACTTCGCTGAATCAATGAGCGGCGTAACTCGTGAAGGTATTATTGAACGTCAATTAGAAAACTTCTATAAAGTAGATCCAGCATTAGCTGAAGGTATTGCAGAGAAATTACAAGTAGAAGTGCCAGCACATTTAAAAAAGTAAATTAAATCAATAAATAAGATTGAAATAAGAGATTTCTTTCATTAAAACAATCCAAACGATTCGAATGCTATTTACCGAATCGTTTGGATTTTATTTGTATTAGAGGATAAGTCTATTTAATGATTTTGAAAAAAGGAAAAAGCCCATGGGAAGGGGAGTGAGTAAGCCGAGGCGGGTTATACGTAATCGTTTCATACTTAAAACAAAAAAAGAAGTTTACTCTTTTGAAAAATGGTTATATATCAAATGAGTAGAAAAGCAAATCTTGCCTATTTAAGAGAATACATGACAATAAGAGAGTATTTATTAATCATTCATAAAAGAGATACTTGTAAAGATAGTAAATCAACATTAATCCAGAATAATCAGATTATTAGCGGTTTGCGAATCTCTTTGTTTGTCTGTAACATTATATATGTACGATTTGCGCAACGAAAAATTGCCAAATACGAAAGGAGTAAGTTGTGATTAATACTAACAATAACAAAAAAGCGGTATCTCTTGATGTAGAATATAAGCATCCTACTAAAGAAGATGGTGCTGCTATGTGGGAATTAGTTACACAATCAACACTCGATACTAATTCATCTTATAAATACATTTTAATGAGTGAATATTTTGATGAAACATGTGTAGTAGCAAAACAAAATAACAAAGTAGTCGGATTTATTACTGCATTTATCCCTCCAAAGAAACAAGACACCATTTTTATATGGCAAGTAGGAGTAGACGCTTCCCTACGAGGTAAAGGAATTGCATCACAAATGTTACACTTTCTAATGCAAAGTGACGCTTGTGAGAATATTAAATATGTGGAAGCAACTATAACACCAACTAACCGTGCTTCTCAATCGTTATTTGAACGTTTAGCGAGAGAGTACAATACTAACATCCATTCTAGTTCATTTTTCACGAAAGAACTTTTTCCAGGTCCTGATCACGAAGAAGAGTTAAAGTTTGTTGTGGGTCCTATTGTAAAGTAGTAATTCAGAATATTCATACTATTCTGAATTTAATTATGAGGAGGAATTTATAAAAATGAGTAAACATATTGATATTATTAATAAGTATGAATCTGTTGTACGAAGCTATGTGCGTAATTTCCCAACAGTGTTCACAAAAGCGAAAAAACATAAAATGTGGGATGAATCTGGTAAAGAATATTTAGATTTCTTCTCAGGTGCAGGTGCCCTTAATTATGGCCACAATGATGACAAAATGAAACAAAAACTTGTGGATTACATTATGGAAGATGGCATTACACATTCCCTTGATATGGCATCTATTGCAAAGGCAGATTTCATTGAGAAATTCCAAGAAGTCATCTTAAAACCAAGAGAGCTTGATTATAAAATGATGTTCCCTGGACCAACTGGAACAAATACGGTAGAAAGTGCATTAAAACTTGCACGTAAGGTAACAGGTAGAACAGACATTATTAGTTTCACTGGTGGATTCCATGGAATGACAATTGGTTCTTTATCTGTAACAGGGAATTCTATGAAGCGTCAAGGAGCAGGTATTCCATTACAGAATACTGTAACAATGGCATATGATAACTATGTTGACCATGATACTTTAGTATATTTGGAACGTTTCTTAGAAGATAATGGTAGTGGTGTAGCCATTCCAGCCGCAATGATTGTAGAGACAGTACAAGGTGAAGGTGGAATTAACGCTGCCCGCTTTGAATGGTTAAAGAAAATTGAAGAGATATGTCGTCGCTGGGGAATTTTATTAATTATTGACGACGTGCAAGCAGGTGTAGGGCGAACTGGTACATTCTTCAGCTTTGAAGCTGCTGGCATTAAACCTGATATTGTATGTCTATCTAAATCTCTTAGTGGTTATGGTGTACCATTAGCTGTGACATTAATTAAACCAGAACTAGATATTTGGAAACCAGGTGAGCATAATGGTACATTCCGTGGTAATAACCATGCATTTGTTACAGCGACAGCAGCATTAGATTATTGGGAAGATGAATCTTTTGAGCAATCTATCCATGAAAAATCTGAGATTATCTATGCATCCTTACAAAAAATCGTTTCTGATTATCCTGAATTAAAAGGAGAAGTTAGAGGACGTGGATTTATGGTAGGGATTGCGTCAGAAGTAGAAGGGCTTGCTTCTAAAGTAGCCGAGAAATGCTTTGCAAAAGGCTTAATCATGGAAACAGCAGGGCCAAATGATGAAGTATTTAAACTATTCCCGCCACTTACTATTCCAAAAGAAGATTTGGAAAAGGGCTTAGCAATTATTGAAGAAAGTGTAAGAGATTCCGTTAAAGACCCTGTTACTAATTAAATTAGTAATATGGTTAATTATATAGATTACAATTAGGAGGCAATTTATTTTATGAAAGTAGTAAAATTAAACGATATTTTAGGTACAGATAAAGATGTAGATGGCGGTAATTGGATTAGCCGACGTCTAATTAATAAAAGTGATGGAATGGGTTATTCCGTTAACGATACAATTATTAAAGCAGGTACAGAAACTCATATTTGGTACCAAAACCATTTAGAATCTGTGTATTGTATTGAAGGTGAAGGCGAAGTAGTTACATTAAGTGATAACAAAGTATGGCCAATTACAAAAGACACTTTATATGCATTAGATAAAAATGATGAACATTTATTAAGAGCTAGAACAGATATGAGAATGGTATGCGTATTCAACCCACCACTAACTGGGAATGAAGTTCACGATGAGAATGGTGTATATCCAGTAGACGAAGATTAAGATTGCATAGGGCAATTTATCCTTAACTATTGACCAATAACATACAATAAGAAATCCCCGTTTCTTATCTTAAGGAAATCGTCCATCGACATTTGTATCGATGGACGATTTTATTTCCATTTTGTTGTATACTATATATAGAATTGTTTAATTAGAGGTGTGATCATGAGTCAAAAAAAGATGGATGATTATATTCAAGAAGGCATTTATGGTCCGAAAGAAATACGACCAGATGAACGAAGGAAATTTTTAGGTACAATAAGAGAAAGAGTTGTGCTTGTATTAACGCAAGCAGAAGTACGGGGCGAAAAAGGGATAAAAGAACTTAATGAAGCAATGAAACAATACCCTTCCTCTAAAATGTTATTAAATGGGGACATGAACTTTCGCTTTTTCAAACCTTATAGAGAAGTAGCAAACCAACATAAGATTTCGTACACTTCCATAACAGACAAAGCATCTACATCTAATTATGGATTAGTTCTCACAATGCCAGATGCAATTGACAAGGAAGAAATATTTCTTCCAGAAGAAAAAGAAGTACCACAAGAAGAAGAAACTAAAAAGACGAGTTGGTGGAAGAAGTTATTTGAGACCGACTAAAAATATAACGCTAGGAACAAATTGTATCGTTGTTCCTAGCGTTTTTTGAACGAAGCATTAGTATTAATTGTGTACTTTTGCATTTTCTAACACTTTCACGAGTTTTTCCATTCCCTCGCGAATAAGCGCTGGAGAAGAGTTCGTGAAGTTTAAGCGTAATGTATTCTCTTCTGCATCGGATACATAAAATGGCGCACCAGGTACAAAAGCCACACCTTCTTTTACTGCCTCGTCTAAAAGTGCTGTTGTGTTCATTCCCTTTGGTAGAGATACCCAGAAGAACATCCCACCTTTAGGAGCAATGTAACTCAATCCTTCAATAGATACAGAATCTAATAACTCTTTCATTACCAACATTCTTTCGTAGTACGTATCTCGAATTGTTTGGATGTGTTGATCTATATCAAAGTCCTTCAATAAATGTACGAGCGCATGTTGGCTAATAGAATTTGTATGCAAGTCTGATGCTTGTTTTGCTTGTGCCATTATTCGAATAATTTGGTACGGACCTACAATCCAACCAATTCTCATCGCAGGTACTACTGTCTTTGAGAATGTACTTGTATAAAGCACAAGGTTATTTTCATCTAAAGATGCGATGGATGGTGGTGCTTGTTCTTTATCAAATTGCAATTCCCCATATGGATCATCTTCAAAAATAACAACATGGTACTTGTTCGCGAGCTCTAACAATTTAAGTCGACGTTCTAATGACCAAACCTTTCCTGTTGGATTAGAATACGTTGGGACAACATATATACATTTTGGTTTAAATTTAGCGATTTTTGCTTCTAAATCCTGAATGATCATTCCATCATCATCAGAATCCACTGCTACTACTTTTGTTTCATAGGATTCAAACACTTGTAGTGCTGCTAAATATGTTGGGTTTTCTGTTAAAATCACATCACCTTTGTTAAACATTACACGTGAGAATAAATCTATTGCTTGTTGACTTCCCGATGTTACAAGAATATTCTCTGCTTGTCTAACCAATCCTTTTTGTTTCATGCGTTCTGCTAGTAAATCACGTAGTTCCTTTACACCTTCTGTTTCTCCATATTGTAACGATTTTGTGTTTGTTGTTACAGCTTTATGAAAAGCTTGGTCAACTGCTTCAATCGGAAACAGACTTTCTTCAGGTAATCCCCCAGCAAATGAAATGATATTCCCTTGATTAATAACCTTTAATATATCCCTTACTGCAGAGGATTTCAGGTACTTTACACGTTCTGAAAAACCATATTTCATAGTCCTATTCCTTCCTTCTCCTATATATGCTCACACTTTTTTCTTTCATTGTGTTTAGAAAAGACAGCTACTTGTTATAAGTAACTGTCCTGTAGAATTTAACCAAGTACTGCTCGATCGCTTTCTAACTGCTTACCTCTTATTCGCTGGAATTCCTTCAAAAGCTTCTCTATCGTTAATGCTTGTTTTTCTTCACCTGATACTTCTAAAATAATCTGACCTTTATCCATCATAATGAGACGATTTCCTAAGTCTAATGCTTGTTGCATATTATGTGTAACCATTAATGTAGTTAATCCAAATTGTTGGACAACTTCACCTGTTAGCTTTGTAATTAATTCTGCTCTAGATGGATCTAATGCAGCAGTATGTTCATCTAATAATAAAATATTCGGCTCCGTAAATGTTGCCATTAATAAAGACAAAGCTTGACGCTCTCCTCCAGATAACAAACCAACTTTTGCATTGAGTCTATTTTCAAGACCGATGTGTAGCGTTTCTAAATGTTCTTTAAATAGCGCTCGTCTCTTTTTGTTTACGCCAAATTTCAATGTGCGTTTTTTGTTACGTGCATATGCCATGGCTAAATTCTCTTCAATTGTCATAGTCGGAGCTGTCCCTGCCATCGGGTCTTGGAACACTCTACCAATATAGCGCGAACGTTTATATTCAGGTAATATGGTGACATTTTCACCATTAATGGAAACGGAACCGATGTCTGGCTTTAATGAACCTGATATCATATTCATTAAAGTGGATTTTCCTGCACCATTACTACCAATTACAGTAACAAAATCCCCTTGCTTAAGTTCTAAATTTATTTTTTGTAGTGCCTTCTTTTCATCTAATGTTCCTTCATTAAAGGTTACAGAAAGGTTATCTACTTTAAGCATGGTTATCCCCCATTCCACTAGAAAGCATTGCCCGCTTCTTCTTCCTTCTTTTTTCTTTGTTTGCTTTAATTAACTTAGGGGCAATCAATGCAATAATAACAATCACAGCAGTAATCAGTTTTGCATCCCCTGTCTCTAAAAACTTCACTTTGAGTGCAAGTGTTAACACGATACGATAGACAATAGCTCCACCTATAACAGCTAGTGTCGTTCTTGCAATTGTCTTTGTTCCAAAAATAGCTTCACCAATAATTACAGATGCAAGCCCTATAACAATCATTCCAATTCCCATATTCACATCAGTGAATCCACTATACTGGGCAACAAGCGCACCAGATAATGCTACTAATGCATTCGAGATTCCTAGACCAACAATTGTTAATGTATCTGTATTTGCTGAAAAACTACGTATCATTTTTTCATTATCACCTGTCGCTCGTAATGCCAATCCAACCTCTGTCTTCAAGAAGTAATCCGTGATAAATTTAATAATGAAAGTAATAAATATCATGACAATTAATACAACCCAAGTACCTGGAAGTCTATCTGCACCGAGTGTAGTTAAAATACCATTAAAAAAGGCATCTATCCCTAATGCTTCCCAAATACCTTCTAATTGATTGAATAGTGTCGGTTCATTCAATAGAGCGACATTGGGTTTACCCATAATTCTAAGATTAATAGAATACAGTGCAATCATCATTAGGATCCCTGATAATAAAGGATTAATCTTCCCTTTCGTATTTAGAATTCCTGTAACCATCCCTGCGAGAAATCCTGCAATAATCGCATAAAATGTCGCAATAATTGGAGGTACACCATTGACTATAGAAATAGCTGCAACAGCCCCACCTGTCACAAAGCTACCATCTACTGTTAAATCAGGGAAATCTAAAATACGAAATGAAAGATATACCCCTAACGCCATCAGCGCATATATCATCCCAGATTCTACTGCACTGAACATCGAAATTAACATCCTACTCTCCCTTTCTGTCCGATAACACGTATGCTTATAGAAAACCTCGACACCGACTATGTCCATGTCGAGGTTATATGTTCGTGCACAAGCGTCCCTTTACCTAAGTACGCTTATTTTAGAAACGCATTTACTCTTTTTCTAACAATTCTGCGTCAGCATCCCAATCTTCATTCCATTCTACACCTTGTGCATCTGCAGCTTCTTTATTAATGAATAATTGCATGCTCGGTGGAATTTCTACAGGGATATCTGCTGTTGTCTTTTCTCCTGTTAAGATTTCTACTGCCATCTCTCCAGTTCTATATCCTATTGTAAAATAATCAATTCCGAATGTCGCAAACCCACCACGTTTTACAGAATCTGGCTCACCAACAAGTAATGGAATATCTTGTTCCTCTGCAACTCCTATTACTGCTTCTAGTGCAGAAACTACTGTATTATCTGTAATAATAAAGAATACATCTGCATCCCCAACTAATGATGTGGCTGCTTGTTGTACTTCTGAAGAATTACCTACAGTTGCTTCAGACGTAGACAAACTTGTTCCCTCTACCGCTTGATTTACTGCTTCAATTTGTGCAACAGAATTCGCTTCACCCGCACTATAAATCAAACCAATTGTTGCTCCTTCAAAATATTGATCAATAAATTCAACTGTTTGTTTGATAGAATCAGGATGTAAATCTACTACACCAGTAATATTCTCACCCGGTTGGTCCATTCCCTCAACCAAACCACTTTCCACTGCGTCTGTTACAGATGTAAACAATATCGGAATATCCTTTGTTGCATTTAATGCACTCTGCGCACTCGGTGTTGAGTTTGCAAAAATTAAATCCACACCATCTGCTACGAAATTATTTGCAATTGTTACTGCATTATTTTGATCATTTTGAGCGGATTGGAAGTCATATTCCACTTCTAATCCTGCATCTTCTAATGCTTTTTGAAACCCTTCATATGCTGCATCTAAAGATGGGTGCTCAACAATTTGTGTTGCACCAATTGTATATACTTCATCCGTTGTATTTGCATCGCCTTCTTCTACGTCGTTCTCTCCCGAAGTCGAACCATTACTTGAATCGTCCCCACTTGTTCCACAAGCCGATAATACCATAATTGATACGAACGTTATTAACAATAACCATATCCCTTTTCTCATATTCTCTAATCTCCCCTTATTGTCTAAATATTTTGTATATTCATGATAATTATTTAACATTATAGCATAGCTTTGGTGCAATCGGTATACTTTCTTATCATAATAATAGATTGAAATAATTGGATTTGATTTGAGAGTTGAGGTGT